>NZ_JAQJCQ010000006.1:0-263124 GCF_038442435.1 Xanthomonas protegens
GCCGATGGTAGTGTGGCTCAAGCCATGCGAGAGTAGGTCATCGCCAGGGGCTTTACCCCAAATCCCCGTCCCACAAGAACGGGGATTTTTTATTGCGCGTGCGAAAAAACAACGCGACGCGAGCAGGCGATCGGGGACGGGTGAAACCGCGCGACGACATGTCACGCAGGCGCTGCGCGCGCCGGGCCCTCACCCCAACCCCTCTCCCGGCGGGAGAGGGGCTCGGTTCTCCCTTCTCCCGTCGGGAACGGCCCCTTCTCCGGGAGAGGTGCCCCGAAGGGGCGGATGAGGCCAAGCCCGCGACCATCTCCCGCGCCGCTGTGCCGCGCGATGAGATGTGCGATGGCTCGCGTCGAGACCTGTCGCGTCGCGGACACTCCGTGATGCCGTGGCTGAGCACCGGCATTCCGATGCCGGCGGAGTCGACGGGAGCTAGCGCGGTAAATCGGGCAATGTGCTGATTGCCAGGCGCCAGGGTGGCGTCCCGTGGCCGAGTTGCTGTGCCAGTTGCGCGCAACTCGGATCGTAGGCCGCCGCAAGCACCAGCAGCGATTCCGCCCCCTCGGCTGCATACGGCGTGCCGATCACGTGACCGGCTTCGCCGTTGTCCGAGCGCGCCTTGTCGAACGGCACCTGGCTGCCCACGAACTCGGCATGGCTGCGCTCGCCGCGAAGATACGGCAGCAGCCAGTCGACGCTGCGCGCCAGCGATGCGCCGTTAGGCGCGCGCCAGTGGTACAGATCCTCACCGCGCTCGGAGAACAGCAGTGCCAGCGTCACCAGCGGACGCAGGTCATAGACGTGGTAGGACAGCGCATCGCGCTCGACGAAATCGATACTGCGTCCATCGGGCAACAGGTTGTCGGCGATCTGCTGGCGAAAGCCGGTGCGGGCGTAGTCCAGCAGCCGGGCGTCGTCGAGCGCGGCGCCGATCATGCCCACGGTCTTCAGGCGGTGACTATGCCAGTTGTTGGTGGCGGTCTTGCGTTTGAGATCGCGCGAGCCGATTTCGGCGTCGGCGATCTTTCGCATCCACGCATCGATGGCGCGGCGCTGCGCGTCCGGAAGCGCAGGGCGGACGATGCGATAAGCGAAGATCGCAGGTTCGAGTCCGGTTTCGTCGATCGGGTTGCCGTTGGGCACATTGCGTGCGGCCCATTGCGCAAGTTGATCGCCGACGGCCAGCGCGTCTGCGCGCTCGCCCTGCAGGGCGAAGCGCAGCGCCAACGCTTGGATGCGCGGCATGTCGCCCAAGCTGGCTTCGGTCGCTGTCTTCACCGGATCGCCATGCAGGCGGCCGCCGGTGCTCAGATTTTCGAGCGGATGCGCGCCCTGCATGCGTGCCGTCTCGGCCAGCCGGGCCTGCGCCGCCTCGACCTCGCGCCAGGCCGGGTCGGTGGCGGCCGCCGCGTGCAACTGTTGCCATTGTGCTGCGGTCGGCCACAGCCGCTGCACCGCGCCGGCGGACGCGCTGTGCGTGAGCGCGAGTCCGGCAAGCACCACGCCGAGAAGGGCGTGCGATGGACGAGGCATGGCGATCTCCGGAAGCGCTGGCGAGGGTGTCGGGCGACTGTAGGCGCGATGCGGTGAACGCCGGATGGCCCGAGTCCGGGAGCACGGTCGCCAGCATGCACTCGCCGGTGCGCGAATGGCGACTGGTTGTATCGGCGCCAGCGCGGCGTCACGCGCGCGCGGCTGCAAATGCCTGACAACGCGCTAACGACCCACCTTCCGCCGGTGAGGGCGCTTCGCGCTCCGTACCCTCACCTCAACCCCTCTCCCGGCGGGAGAGGGGCTTTGGTGTTCCCTTCTCCTCTCTGGGCCACGGCCTGCTCTTCGGGGGAAAGGTTCCGAAGGGGACGAGCGGCCGAGCGACGCCGTGTCCAACCGGCCGCAACCACACTCCGACTGTCCTATCGCGCCCGATCCAGCAACCACAGTTCGACGCGCTCGTTGCGCGCCTTGGCCGCGGCGTCTTCGCCGCCGATCAGCGGACGCAGTGCGCCGAGACCGCGGACGCGCTCCACCGCGACGCCGCGTTGCACCAGGTACGCGGCGACCACGTCGGCGCGGTCGTTGCTGGCGATGGTCGGGTACAGGCGGTTGGCGCTGTCCGGCGTGGCGAAGCCGATCACCGCCAGCGCACGACCGTGCATCGCCGGCTGTTGCATGAAGGCGACCAGCCGGTCCAGGTCCTGGGCGCTGCGCGCCTCGTACATACCATTGAGCGACTGCAGGCTGAAACGCAGCGTGGTGGTCAGGCGCCGGGCGCCGGTGCTGGCCTGCACGTAGCTAGCGTCCGCGCGGGCAGCGGTGGTGCCGCTCTGCGGCGTGGCCGGATCGACGTCGATCGCCATGGAAATCGGGCCAAGCCGGCGCACCAGCTGTTGCGCCTGCGGACCGAGTGCGTACAGGGCCAGGCTGCGACCGAGCGCCGACATCATCTGGCCGCCATACAGGCTGTAGCGCTGGACCAAGGGGTAGTCCTCGCCGCGTACGGCAGCCGCCGTCGGGAGCACCGCGATACCGCCGTCGGCGATGGCCAGCGCACGTGTGCCGGCCGGCACCGGCGTGGTCAACCCGACGATCGCCAAGGCGTCGGGATGGCCGACGATGGCGCGTGCCGCCTCGGCCAGGTCGGCATGCAGGACGTTCCCCGGCGTGCGCAGCGCCGGCAGCGCCAGGCGTTCGCGCAGGAAGTCGTCGAGACCGCCGGGGATGGCACTGCGGTGCAGCGCGATCGGCAGGTCCGCGCCGCCGAGTTGCGACCAGCGCGTGGTCCGGCCGCTCAGGATGTCGCGCAGCTGCACGACGCTCAGCGTGGCGATGGGGTTGTCGGCGGACACCAGGACCCGTGCGCCGTCCAGGGCCACGACGAACTGCTGGTCGGGCGAGGCCAGGTCGCCGAGCTGCCAGGCGGCCTCGCGTTCGCGCGCATCGGGCTGACGCGCCAGCATCGCCAGCTCGGCGTCGCCATGCACCAGGTCGGCGATGCCGGCGGCCGAGCCGGTGCCGGCGATCTCGACCACCAGCGGCGCATCGTCGCGCACCGCGGCGATCTCCAGCGTCGTCGCATCGACGCGACGACGTTGCAGTTGCCGGTAGCCCATGCTCTGCAGCCAGGATTCCACCAGCGCCGGCATCAGCCGTGCGCCGAGGCTGTTGGAGCCGTGCACGCGCAGGCGCTCGGCCGGTTGCGCCGCCGCGGTCGGCAGCGCGCATAGCGTCGCCGCGCCGAGCAGCAGCAGGCGCAGGGTGAAACGCAACATGGGATCCCCCCTGGGATCTGGACAGGCGCGGCAGTGTTGGCGATCGGCGTGACATCGCAGTGACTGTGCGCATGGTCACGCACCACGACGCGACGTCGCGGCGTGTCCTGTCGGCGGTCCGCGCGCGACGCGATCGCGCGCGTCGAAAACCTCAGGCCGATCCGAGCCGGCGTTCGGCGGCCTGCGCCCAGCGTGCGGCAATCGCCGGCGAGGTGATGCACACGGCGCTGTCGGTGACCGTGGTGACCGCGCGTTCCAGCAATTGGATGTCGGCTTCGTGCTGGCGCGCGACATGCGGATCCTCGAAGAAGATCGCGCGGTGGCAGCGCCGTTCCAGCACGCGATCGGCGATCTGCGCGTCGCCGCCCATCGGGCCGCTCTGGTAGCGGTGCACCCAGTCATGGCCCTGCGGCCAGCCGCGGCTCCAGGCCAGTTCGTTGAGTCGCTGCCCGGTGGTGCCGGTGGCCACGCGCTCGGCGAAACGCGACAGCAGATCGAAATGTTCGCTGGCGAAGGCCAGCATCTGCGGTTTCATCGCATCGTGCGCGATCAGCGCCAGGGTCTGCCGCTGCAGCGCATACAGGTCGTCGGCGCCGGCGTCGGCGGCCAGCCCGGCGTGGACGCGCTCCATCTCCACCCAATCGCGGGCGCTGGCCACGGTGGAAATGAACGGCTTGCCGTGGATCACGCACTGGCGCTTGAGTGCGATTGCCTCGGGGAAGATCGAGGACGGGTCGACCGGATCGATCAGGTAGATGGCGCCGTCGAGGGTCCGTTCGGCGCCTTCCAGTCCGACGACTTCCGCCACCAGCTTCATCAGCCCGCCCTCGCGGCCGAACGGGTAGCGCTTGAGGCCGGCATGGCCGGCCAGCAGACCGGCCCGGATGATCGCCTCGTGGGTGCGGCCGACCGCGTGCAGGCCGAGCTGCAGTTCGCGGATGCCGGCCTCGCTGGCGCGCAGCCAGCGGAACAGCGCGGCATCCTTGCCCTGGTGGTGCAGTCGGTTGGCGGCCAGGCCCAGGCGCATGCGTCGATCCTGCGGAAGAGGTGCGACAGTCTGCGCCCGATCGCGGTGTCGACTCAATCGCTGTGCGATCGCCGCGCCGCTGCTGCGGGTGCCGGCCCTGCCGCTGTCACTGCGTGACCTGCTGCGCGCGCACCGCCAGCACGTCCATCTGCGGCTTGTCGGCGCCGCTCTTGTCCGGCTGCAGGTTGAACGCGTAGTCGCTGCGCCACCACGCGCCGCCGGCCCAGGCCGTCCAGCCCAGCCAGACGTCGCCGTTGTCGTGGACGTAGCCGAGCATGGTGTCGAGCGCGGCCAGGCAGGTGGGATCGCTGCTGCCGCCGAACTCGCCGAGGAAGCCGCGATAGCCATTGGCGCGCAGCCATTGGGTGAACCCTTGCAGGCGTTCTGCACCGATGCTGGTGCTGACGCAGGCGGCGCTGGTGCCGGAGGAGTCGGGATCCAGGTACTGATGTACTTCGAACGCCAGGTTGCCGGCGGGGTCGTGGACCGTCAGCAAGCCCTGCGCGTTGGACACGCCGTACCAGGTACTGTTCCAGCTGTGCGCGCCGCTGAAGGCGGTGCCGGGCACCAGGATCAGGTTGTCGGCGCCGGTGCCACGGATCGCATCGATCGACGCCTGCGCGATGGCCGCCCAATCGCCGGAGGCGAGGCCATTGGGCTCGTTCATCAGCCCGAATGCCACGCTGGCGTCGTTGCCGAACACCAGCGCCAGGCGCCGCCACAGATCGGCCAGCGCCGCCGCCGGTACCGCGTCGCCGCCGATGCGCACGCCGCCGTACTTGGCGTAGTTGTGCACGTCCAGGATCAGTTGCAGGTTGTAGCGCCTGGCGCGTTCGACCGCGGTGCGCAGCGCGTCGAGTTGCGCGGGGTCGAGCGGGCCGTTGGCTTGCGGCTGCAGCCGCTCCCACAGGAACGGCAGGCGCACGATGTTCATGCCCTGCGTCGCGGTGTACGCATAGTCGGCGTCGGTGGGATACACATAGTCCTTGAACAGCACGCCGGGCTTCTTCGCCGAGTTGAACTCGGCACCGGCCAGGTTGATGCCGGCATAGCGCAGCGTCTGCTGGGCGTTTGCGAACGGCGCGCAGGCGGCCAGGAGCAGGCACAGCGCGGCGCGCTGCCACCATTGCGGGGAGCGGAAAAAACGGGAACTGCGTGGCATGACGGATCCTTCGTGGGGAAAGAGCGGCAGGCGCCGCCGCGATGCGGCGTGCGCGGCCGTGCACCACGCTGCAACCGCCATGCCAGAGCGATTGTGGTCATCGGAAATATGCGACGCATTGCACGTCGCACGCCATGCGGGCACCTCGAATCACCTGCTTACGTACAACCCGGCGGATGCACGTTGCTCTGTAGGAGTGGCTCAAGCCGCGACGGTACGTGCCCAGGCAAGGCCCGCTGTCGCTGAGCCCGCGAAACGGCACGCGCGCCGCTCGCAGGACACGTCCCGACGTGACGAGAGGAGCCTATTTGTCGGCGCACGCCTCAGCATTGTTCCGCATGGCGCCGCGCACGTGCATTGCCTTTCGGCTGCGCCGCGCTCAGCGTGTGATGCGCTGCGCCCAGGGCGCGAGGATCGCCATCTGCGGACGGTCGTGGCCGTCGGCGTCGGGCTGCACGTTGAACGGATAGTCGGCGCGCCACCAGGCGCCGCCGGCCCAGTAGCTCCAGCCCAGCCACAGCGTCGGGTGCTGCGCGATGTCGGCCAGCATGCCGTCCAGCGCGCGCGGGCAGGTGGGATTGTCGGCGGCAGCGAATTCGCCGAGAAAGCCGAGATGGCCGGTCTGCTGCAGCCAGTCGGTGAAGGCGCGCAGGCGTTGGACGCCGATGTCGTCGCTCACGCAGACCGGGCTGGTGCCGCTGGAATCGGCGTCCAGGTACTGGTGCACTTCGATCGCCACGCGCTGCAGCGGGTCGTGCAGCGTGGCCAGCGCGCTGGCGTTCGATGTGCCGTCCACCGGCGTGTACCAGCTATGCGCGCCGGTCCACAGCGCGCCCGGCACCAGGATCAGGTTGCTGGCGCCGGTGGCGCGAATCGCATCGACCGCGGCCTGCGCGGCGGTGGCCCACGCGGCCGGGGTGATGCCGTGCGGCTCGTTCATCAGCCCGAACACGACCGCATTGTCGCTGCCGTAGGCGCGCGCCAGACGCTGCCACAGGTCGACGAAAGCGGCGACCGGCAGATCAGTGCTGCCGATGAGGCGGCCGCCGTAGCGCGCGTAGTTGTGGATGTCCACGATCACGTACATGCCCTGCGCCTTGGCCTGCTGCACGGCGTCGTCGATCAGCGCCAGTTGCGCGGCATCGAGCGGACCGCGCGGCTGCGGCTGCAGGCGTTCCCAGCGCACCGGCAGGCGCAGCAGGTTCATGCCCTTGCCGGCGAAATAGGTGTAGTCGCTGCTGCGCGGATAGGTGTAGTCGGCACCGACCACGCCGGGGATCTTCGACGGCGCGATCTCGGCGCCGGACAGGTTGACGCCGGCGAAACGCAGCGCCTCCTGCGCCTGCAGCGACGGCAGCGGAACGGATAGGCACAGCAGCAGCGCGGCACGCCAGGCGTGCCGCGACCGCCGCCGCAAGGTGCGCGCGATCATGGCGGGTCTCCTTCGGCATCAGAGGGGGAACCCGGCCGATGCGCTGGCAGGCCGGGCTGATGACAACGGTGTGCGGACACCGTAGTGCATTGCCGAGGGAGAGGCGATGCGTCGCAGGTACGCATGCGTGGATCTGTGCCGCGATTGGCAGCGCGAACCGGTACTGGATCGCGCTGCATGCGCTGTGCCAGGCGTGCGTGTCGCGGACGCTGCACGCGTCGTGCGGTGATGGACGAGGCGTTGCCGGCGCGCGGCGCCGACAACGGCGGCTCACTTCTTGCCGGTGATCTGACGGGCGTACTTGGACAGGATCGGCATCTGCGGCTTCTCGCTGCCGTCCTTGCCGGGCTGCAAGTTGAACGGATAGTCGGGCTTCCACCATGCGCCGGCCGCCCACCAGGTCCAGCCCAGGATCACGTCGTCGTTCTTCTGCATGTAGCTGAGCATGTTCTCCAGCGCCTCATTGCAGGTGGGCGTATTCGCAGTGGCGAACTCGCCGATGAAGCCGACCTTCTTGTTCTCGCGCAACCAGCTGACGAATCCGGCCAGCTTCTCGGCGCCGGCGGTGGCGCTGACGCACTCGCCCTTGGTTCCGCTGTTGTCGCGGTCCAGGTACTGGTGCGCTTCGAACGCCATGCGGTTGCGCGGATCCTTCAGCGGCTGCAGCGCCACCGCGTTGGGCGTGCCGTAGGCGGTGCTGCGCCAGCTGTGCGCGCCGGTGTAGGCGGTGCCCGGCACCAGGATCAGGTTGTTGGCGCCGGCCTTGCGGATGGCGTCGATCGCCGCCTGCGCTGCGCTGGCCCAGTCGGTCGAGGACACCGCGTTGGGCTCGTTCATCAGCCCGAAGATGACGTTGTCGTCGCCCTTGAACTCCTTGGCCAGGCGCCGCCACAGGTCGGCGAACACGTCGTCGTCGGCGCCCGCGCTGCCGACCAGCGCGCCGTTGTACTTGGCGTAGTTGTGCGGATCCAGGATCAGGTACATGCGGTTGGCCTTGGCCTGCTCCACCGCCTTCTTCAACAGCGCCAATTGCGCCGGGTCGAACTCGCCCTTGGCGGTGGGCTGCAGGCGTTCCCACAGGAACGGCAGGCGGATGGTGTTCATGCCCTTGCTGGCGAAGTAGCTGTAGTCGCTGGCGGTCGGGTAGGTGTAGTCCTTGTAGAGCACGCCGGGCTTCTTGCCGGAGTTGAACTCGGCGCCGGACAGGTTGACGCCGGCATACTTGAGCACGCTGCGGCCTTCGGCGGCAGCGTTGCAGGCGACAGTGGCGAGCAGCAGCGCCAGCGGCAGGGAACGCCAGCGCGGGGAACACGACGAGGAAAGCGACATGGGGGAGCTTCCTGGAGTGAAGGGGGAGCGCCGCCCGCTCGGGGGAGTGCGGGACGGCAGGCCCAAGCGTGCAAGGATCGCCCCCATGATCGCCAGCCTGGACGCACCCGTGTTAGCCGGGCATTCACCTGGAACAGACAGGCCGTGCGCGGACGCCAGGCGGCATCACAGCGCGCGCGTGGTGTAACTGGCAGTGGCGGCGTGACCGCGGTCGCGATGCCCGCCTGCTCAGGCGTGCAGCGATCGCAGAGCGGGGGTGTTCGTCACGACCAGCGACCCTGCGCGCAGCCTGTTCCCGGCGCGTGCTGGCGGTGCGGGATCGAGGATGTCGCCTTCGGCCGCTTCCGCCGATCCTGCAAGGTTTGCCGGCGCCGCCGTCCCCGAGCGCCCGACTCCTATCGAAGCCCGGGCAGGGGGCTCAGGCGGCTGCCTGGGTGGTCACCGGCAGGCGGTTGCCGATCCATTCGGCGATGCTGGCCGCGGCATCGCGGCCTTCGGCCACGGCGGTCACCACCAGGTCGGCGCCGCGCACGGCGTCGCCGCCGGCGAACAGCTTGGGGTTGGTGGTCTGGTACGGCAGGCGGCCGCTGCCGTCGGACTCACCGCCGCCGGCGAGGATGCGGCCGTTGGCGGTGCCTTCCACGCCCTGCGCCGCCAGCCACTCCGGCACGCTCGGCGAGAAGCCGAAGGCGATGATGACCACGTCCGCGTCCAGCAGCGATTCGCTGCCTTCCACCGGCACCGCGGCCTGGCGCCCGCGCGCATCCGGCTCGCCCAGACGGGTCTGCACCACGCGCACGCCGACCAGGTTGCCGGCGGCATCGGCTTCCACCGCCAGCGGCTGGCGGTTGAACAGGAAGCGCACGCCTTCCTCGCGCGCATTCGCCACCTCGCGCGCCGAGCCGGGCATGTTGGCCTCGTCGCGGCGGTAGGCGCAGGTGACCTTGGCCGCACCGAGGCGGATCGCGCTGCGCACGCAGTCCATGCCGGTGTCGCCGCCGCCCAGCACGACCACGCGCTTGCCGCTCAGGTCGGGCAGCGCGATCTTGTCTTCCCAGCCGGCGATCGGCCGGCCCCAGGGATCGTTGCCGCCGACGATGCGGCTGTTCTGCACCAGGAACGGCAGCGCCGGCAGCACGCCGGGCAGGTCCTGGCCGGGCAGGCCGCCGTCGGTGTAGCGGTAGGCGCCGGTGCCCAGGAACACCGCGTCGTATTCGCCAAGCAATTGCTCCATGCTCACGTCGCGGCCGATCTCCACGCCCAGGCGGAACTGCACGCCCATGCCTTCGAGCACTTCGCGGCGCTTGCCGATCACGCTCTTGTCCAGCTTGAAGCTGGGGATGCCGAACTGCAGCAGCCCACCGATCTGCTCGTAGCGGTCGTATACCACCGCCTGGATGCCGGCGCGGGCCAGGCGGTCGGCGCAGCTCAGCCCGGCCGGACCGGCACCGACCACCGCCACGCGCTTGCCGGTGGGCTCGACCTGGCTCAGGTCCGGGCGCCAGCCGTTGTTGAGCGCGGTATCGACGATGTACTTCTCCACCGCGCCGATGGTGACCGCGCCGAATTCCTCCAGCGTGCAGCTGCCTTCGCACAGGCGGTCCTGCGGGCACACCCGGCCGCACACTTCCGGCAGCGGGTTGGTGCTGTGGCACAGCGCCGCGGCTTCTTCGATGCGGTTTTCCTGCACCAGCTGCAGCCACTGCGGGATGGCGTTGTGCACCGGGCACTTCCAGCTGCAGTACGGGTTGCCGCAATCCAGGCAGCGCCCGGCCTGGTACTGCGCATCGGCCTTGTCGAACTTGCCGTACAGCTCGTTCCAGTCGCCGGAGGTGCGCAGTTCCACCGGAATGCGTTGCGGCATCTGCCGGGGCAGGTCGAGGAACTGGAAGGCGTGCTTGCGGCTCATAAAAGAATCCGTGGCGTAATCCCTTCTCCCACCGGGAGAAGGTGCCCCGAAGGGGCGGATGAGGGTACGGGGTGCGCGTTGCGTGGGGATTCGGGATTGGGGATTGGGGATTCGAAAAAGCGGGGGACTGGTGTCGGATCCGATGCGGGGTTGCTTTTGCCAATCCCGAATCCCGACTCCCCAATCCCGTCGCTGCGACGTGCCGCCACTAGGCGGCTCGGCGCAGCGACTCGGTCAACGACTCGATGCTCGCCGCCTTCGGTTTGACCAGCCAGAACTTGCCCACGTAGTCGCGGAATTCGTCGAGGATCTGCTGCGCCCAGATGCTGCCGGTCAGTTCGCGGTGGCGGCTGATCAGCTTGTGCAGGTGCTGGCGGTGGCTCTCGAAGCCTTCGGCGGAGATGCGGTGGATGTCGATCAGTTCGTGGTTGTAGCGGTCGACGAAATCGCGGTCCACGTCGAGCACGTAGGCCAGGCCGCCGGTGAAGCCGGCGCCGAAGTTCAGGCCGACCTTGCCCAGCACCAGCACGATGCCGTCGGTCATGTACTCGCAGCAGTGGTCGCCGGCGCCCTCGATCACCGCCAGCGCGCCGGAGTTGCGCACGGCGAAGCGTTCGCCGGCGCGGCCGGCGGCGTACAGCTCGCCGCCGGTGGCGCCGTACAGGCAGGTGTTGCCGATGATCGCGGTGCTGCGCGCCTCGAAGCGCGCGCCACGCGGCGGACGCACCACCAGGCGGCCGCCGGCCATGCCCTTGCCGACGTAGTCGTTGGCCTCGCCTTCCAGTTCCAGGTGCAGGCCGCCGGCGTTGAACGCGCCGAAGCTCTGCCCGGCCGAGCCGCGGAAGCGCAGGGTCAGCGGCGCATCATCCATGCCGTGGTTGCCGTGGACGCGGGCGATGGCGCCGGACAGGCGCGCGCCGATCGAACGGTCGGTGTTGTGGATCAGGAAGCGATGGTCGCCGCCGCGCTTGTGCGCGATGGCGTCGGCGAGCAGGCCGTCCATCTGCGTGGCCAGGCTGTCCGGCGATTCGTACAGGCGCTGCGCGGCGCAGTGGCCGCCGTCGTGACGCACGTCCTTGAGCAGCCGCGACAGGTCCACGCGCACGCCTTCGCGCGGCGAGATGTCCAGCTGCTGCAGCAGTTCGGTGCGGCCGACGATCTCGTCCAGCGAGCGCACGCCCAGGTACGACAGCCATTGCCGCACTTCCTCGGCCAGCAGGCGGAAGAAGTTCTCCACGCGCTCGGGCAGGCCGACGAAGTGGTTGGCGCGCAGGCGCTCGTCCTGGGTGGCCACGCCGGTGGCGCAGTTGTTGAGGTGGCAGATGCGCAGGTACTTGCAGCCGAGCACGATCATCGGCCCGGTGCCGAAGCCGAAGCTGTCCGCGCCCAGGATCGCCGCCTTGACCACGTCCAGGCCGGTCTTCAGGCCGCCGTCGGTCTGCAGGATGGTTCGCGTGCGCAGGTCGTTGGCGACCAGCGCCTGGTGCGACTCGGCCACGCCCAGTTCCCACGGCACGCCGGCGTAGCGGATCGAGCTGACCGGGCTGGCGCCGGTGCCGCCGTCGTGGCCGGACACGGTGATCAGGTCGGCGCCGGCCTTGACCACGCCGGCGGCGATGGTGCCCACGCCGGCATGGCTGACCAGCTTCACCGACACCAGCGCGCTGGGATTGACCTGCTTGAGGTCGTAGATCAGCTGCGCGAGGTCTTCGATCGAGTAGATGTCGTGGTGCGGCGGCGGCGAGATCAGGCCGATGCCCGGCTTGGCGTAGCGCAGCCGCGCGATCAGTTCGTTGACCTTGTGCCCGGGCAACTGGCCGCCTTCGCCGGGCTTGGCGCCCTGCGCGACCTTGATCTGCAGCACCTCGGCGTTGACCAGGTATTCGGGGGTCACGCCGAAGCGGCCGGAGGCCACCTGCTTGATCTTGGAACGCTTCTCGGTGCCGTAGCGCGCCGGGTCTTCGCCGCCTTCGCCGGAATTGCTGCGCCCGCCGAGGCGGTTCATCGCGATCGCCAGCGCCTCGTGCGCCTCCGGCGACAGGGCGCCGAGGCTGATCGCGGCGGTGTCGAAGCGGCGCAGCAGGTCTTCGGCCGGCGCCACCTCGTCCAGCGGCGTCGGCGTCTCGGCGCGCTTGAGCTGCAGCAGGTCGCGCAGGGCCGAGGCCGGGCGCCCGTGCACCGCGGCGGCGTAGGCGTCCCAGTCGGCCTGCAGGCCGCTGCGGGTGGCGCGCTGCAGGGTCAGCACCACGTCCGGGTTGTACATGTGGTACTCGCCGCCGTGCACGTACTTGAGCAGGCCGCCCACTTCCGGCTTGAGCAGGTCGTTCCAGGCGCGCGCGGCCAGCTGCCGCGCCTCGGTGTCCAGCCGCGCCAGGCCGACGCCGCCGATGCGCGCGGCGGTGTCCGGGAAGCACAATGCCACCACGTCCGGATCCAGCCCGACGATCTCGAACAGCTGCGCGCCGCGATAGCTGGCGATGGTGCAGATGCCCATCTTGGAGATGATCTTGGACAGGCCCTTGTAGATGCCCTTGCGGTACTTGCGGCCGATCTGGGTCTGCTCGCCGCCGCTCTTGAGCAGCAGGATGCCGCGCCGGCCCAGGTCGAACAGGGTCTGGTACGCCAGGTACGGATACACCGCGGTGGCGCCGAAGCCGAGCAGGCAGGCCATGTGGTGCGGGTCGCGCGCGGTGCCGGTCTCGATGATCAGGTTGACGTCGCAGCGCAGGCCCACCCGCGAGAGGTGGTGGTGCACCGCGCCGGTGGCCAGCAGTGCATGCGCCATCGGCCGCTCCGGCACCGGGTAGCGATCGGTCAGCAGCAGCATGACCTTGCCGTCGCGCGCGGCCTGTTCGGCCTCGGCGCAGATGCGCTTGAGCCCGGCTTCCAGGCCTTCCTCGACGCTGTAGGACAGGTCGATCTGCGCGTTGCGGGTCAGGTACTGCGGCATCTTCAGCAACTGCCGCAGCTTGCGCTGGCTGAGCACCGGCGAGTTGAGGATGACGTGGTTCACCGTCTCCGGGCCGGCATGGAAGATGTTGGTCTCCTTGCCGAGCTGGGTGGTCAGCGACATCACGCAGTCTTCCCGCAGCGGGTCGATCGGCGGGTTGGTGACCTGCGCGAAGGCCTGGCGGAAGTAGTCGTACAGCGGCCGGGTGTGGCGGCTGAGCACGGCCATCGGGGTGTCGTCGCCCATCGAGCCGGTGGCTTCCTGCTCGGTCTCGGCCAGCGGCCGCAGCACCTGCTCCACTTCCTCGGTGCTGAGCTGGAACAGCTTGTGGTAGCTGCGCAGGGTGCGCTCGTCGAACGGCTCCTCGACCAGCGAGGGGTCGATCAGTTCGGTCTGCAGGTAGGTCACGCCCTGCTGCAGCCATTGCTTGTACGGGGCACGGCCGCGGTTGATGCGGTCGATGGCATCCGAATCGAGCAGGTCGCCGCGCTTGAGGTCGATGGCCATCATCTCGCCGGGGCCGAGCTTGCCCTTGCGGGTGACGCGCTCGGCCGGCAATTCCCACACGCCGGCCTCGGAGGCCACCAGGAAATGCCGGTCGGAGGTCAGCATCCAGCGCGCCGGGCGCAGGCCGTTGCGGTCGAGCATGCACGCGGCGTAGCGGCCGTCGCAGGCGACGATGCCGGCCGGGCCGTCCCACGGCTCGGTGTTGAGCCCGTAGAACTCGTAGAACGCGGCCAGGTCGGCGTCCTTGAACTCCAGCGACTGCGTGGCCGGCGGCACCAGGATGCGCAGCGCCTGCAGCAGGTCCATGCCGCCGGCGACCAGCAGCTCGAGCATGTTGTCCAGGCTCTGCGAATCGGAGCCATGCATCGAGATCACCGGGTCCAGCTCGGCGATGTCGAAACGCGGGGTCTTCCACACCTTGCTGCGCGCCTGGGCCCAGTGCCGGTTGCCCTCGATGGTGTTGATCTCGCCGTTGTGCGCGAGCAGGCGGAACGGATGCGCCAGCGGCCAGCGCGGCAGCGTGTTGGTGGAGAAGCGCTGGTGGAACACGATGGCGCTGGAGGCCAGGTCGTTGCGCTGCAGGTCCGGGTAGAAGGTGCTGAGCTTGTCCGGCAGCACCATGCCCTTGTAGCTGATGCCGTTGGGCGAGAGCGTGGTGACGTAGAAATCGGCGACCTCGCGCAGGCGCTGCTCGGCGCGGCGGCGCGCCAGGAACAGGGCCAGGGCGAACGCGTCTTCACTCTGCTCGGCGCCGGCGTCGACGAACACCTGCTCGATGCGCGGCAGGGTGTCCTTGGCCAGTTGCCCGCACACCGCATCGTCGGTGGGGGTGAGGCGCCAGCCGCACGGTTGCACGTCGACGCGGCGCAGTTCTTCTTCCAGCACCTGGCGGCAGCGTGCGGCGGCGTCGGCATCGTCGCGCGGCAGGAACACGTTGCCGGCAGCGAAGCGCGCGCCGACCGCGATGCCGGCCTCGCGCGCCAGCGCGCGCAGGAACGGCTCGGGTTTGCGGATCAGCAGGCCGCAGCCGTCGCCGGTGAGGCCGTCGGCGGCGACGCCGCCGCGATGGGTCATGCGCGACAGGGCGGCGATGGCGGTATCCACCAGCGCCCGCGAAGGTTGGTCGTCGAGTTGCGCGACCATGCCGAAACCACAGGCATCGCGCTCGTCTTGGGGGTCGTAGAGCCCGTGGCGGTTGCGGGGGGCCATGTCTGCCTCTGAAAGCGATCCGAAGGAACGCGGCGACACTCGCCCCCGCTCTGTCCTGGAGCGCTTCTTGAGGTCACCGGAATCCCGACTAAAACATAGTTGGTGCGGTGCCGCAATACACCGTTACACCTGCAACTTCAGCGCCGGCGGCGGCGCTGTCGCCGCCGCCGCGCCGGGGCTCCTGACGGCGCCCCAGCGCCTGCGCTTGTGCGTTCCGGGACTGCGTCATTCCCCGGTCATGGACAGACGTCCACTCCCTCGCGCTTCCCTGCCCCGGGCATGCGCCAGGGCGGCGCGACCCGCCCGGGAATGGGGGACAGGCCCTAGCCGCAGCGCACGCCGGTGATCTGGTTCTTCTCGTCGACCTCGATGTTGAGCCGTTCGCCGTTGAACTCCATGGTCACCGCCTGGTTCGGCTTGAGCACGCGCGCGGTCTTGGCGCCGGCATCGCTGCGCGCCTGGTCCAGCAGCGTCGGCGCGAAGGTCTGGCCGACCAGGCCCTGCGCCTGCGAGGCATCGCAGGTGCCCACCGGCGGGGCGTCCGGCGCGTTGGCCGGGTCCGGCGCGGCGGCCTGCTGCGCGGCGGCCTGCGCCTTGGCGCTCACCTGTTCCTGCTCGTCCGGCGGCGGCGCGCCGCAGGCGGCCAGGGCCAGCGCCAGGCAGGCCGTGCCGAGCAGGCCGGCACGCGTGGACGCACGGGAGGAAAGGAGGTTGCTCATCGGGGCTCCTATGGCTGGAGGGAAGATGGGGTGAAGCATAGAACGTGTGATGCGCTTTGCGTTGCCGTCGTCTCGCCGGGCGACGGCAGGCGCCGGCGCAGCGCAGGTTCCGGTGGCGACAGGATCGGATACCGCGCGTTCGCCAGGCGTTAACCGGCACGCCGACACGCCTCGTGGGAATGGCTTGAGCCGCGACGCGTGACGTCCAAGGCGAGCTGACTACTTCAGGCGTCGGGACTGACGTCCCTCCCACACGGACTGCAGTACTTCCGCAGTGGTGGACCGACATGCGGCAGGCGGCAATCGCTCACGCGGCCTAGCCGCGGCACTGCCGACAATCGATGCTCGTGGAGCCGGCGGCGCGGGCCGCGGTTCCGGCTTTTCGGAGGTCCGATGTCCAACGCGTCCCGTTCCACCGCCGCGGCCGAGGCGGCGCGTGCCCGCCAGTCCCGCCAGGCCGCCAGCAGCGCCGGCCTGGTCTATGTCAGCGACCAGGAGCCGGGCATCGTCCGCCGCCGCGCCGGCAAGGGCTTCGGTTACCGCCTGCCCGACGGCAGCGCGGTGCGCGACGCCGCCACCCTGCAGCGCATCCGCCAGCTGGCGATCCCGCCGGCCTACACCGAGGTGTGGATCTGCACGCGCGACAACGGCCACCTGCAGGCCACCGGCCGCGACGCGCGCCGGCGCAAGCAGTATCGCTACCACGCCGACTGGGCGCAGGTGCGCGGCGATGGCAAGTTCGAGCGCATCGTCGCCTTCGGCCAGGCCCTGCCGCGGCTGCGCCGGCGCCTGCGCCGCGACATGGCCCTGCCCGGCTACCCGCGCGACAAGGTGCTGGCGATGGTGGTGGCGCTGATGGCCGAGACCCTGGTGCGCGTGGGCAACGCCGAATACGCGCGCAGCAACCGCTCCTACGGCCTGACCACGCTGCGCAATCGCCACCTGGCCTTCGTGAAGGGCGGCCGCGCGCGGCTGCAGTTCCGCGGCAAGGGCGGCCAGGAGCACGACATCGAGGTCGACGACGTGCACCTGGTCAAGCTGATCCGTGGCTGCCAGCAATTGCCCGGGCAGGCGCTGTTCCAGTACCGCGACGACGACGGCCAGCTGCAGCCGGTGGATTCGGGCGAGGTCAACGACTATTTGCGCGAAGCGATGGGCGAGAGCTTCACCGCCAAGGACTTCCGCACCTGGGGCGGTACCCGCGCCGCGCTGCAGCGGCTGGCCGCGCTGCCGCTGCCGGACACGGGCGGCGAACGCGCGTTGGCGCAGGCGCAGAACGCGGTGATCCGCGAGGTGGCCGAGGCGCTGGGCAATACCCCGGCGGTGTGCCGCAAGGCCTACATCGACCCGTGCGTGTTCGACGGCTGGCGCTGCGGGCGCCTGCATGGGCTATGCGAAGGTGTGCGCGGCGAACGGCAGTGGGACCTGATCACGCTGAAGTACCTGAGCCGGGCGCGCGCTGCGGCACGCAAGGCGGCCAAGGCCGCCGGTCGCGGCGCGGCCAAGGCACCGCCCTTACGCAAAGCCGCGCGGACCACGCGCAAGGGTGCGGCGGCAAGCACGCAGGGCAGTGGTAACCGCAGCAAGCGCAAGACCACGCCCGCGGCGCGCAAGCGCGCCTGAGCGCCGCGCCGCCGCGCCGCCGCGGATGCGGCGGGCACGGCCTCGCGGTGCGGATCAGCCGCAATACACGGTGGTGATGTTGTTGGTCGGGCCGATCTCGACGGTCAGGCGGTCGCCGCCGGTCTCGCGCGCGCCGCGGTTGGCGCTGTCCACGCCGCTGGAGGTGGCGCCGTTGTCGCTGACGCTGCTCCTCACCACCTGCACCTTGAGGCTGTCGCTGTCGACGCGGGCGCGTTCGACGGTCATGCGCGAGGCGGCCAGGCCGACCGCGCCGCGCACCTTGTCGATATGGCATTGGCCGGAGATGACCCCGTCGATCGGCTGCACCTGCGCCACCTGGGTGGTGCTGCAGGCGCCGAGCAACAGCACGGCGGCGAACGGGGCGAGGCGGGCGAGCGGGTGGCGGATCATGGGGCGTCTCCTTCGATCGATGGCGCGAGCCTGTCGCGGCGCATGTTTGCGCCGCATGAAGAGATCGCGCCGGTGGTTTCACCGGTCGTGGCCGCCGGCGGGGCCAGACTCGGGATTCCCCCAGCAACCGGAGCCGATCATGGCCACCTGCGATGTCTGCGGAAACGACTACGACCAGGCCTTCACCCTGACCCAGGGCGCACGCAGCGGCACCTTCGATTCGTTCGAGTGCGCGATCCACGCCTTCGCCCCGCGCTGCAGCCATTGCGAGTGCCGCATCGTCGGCCACGGCGTGCAGGCCGGCGAGCGCATGTTCTGCTGCGCGCACTGCGCCCAGCACGCCGGCGTCAGCGGTCTCGCCGACCGCGCCTGAGCGGCGCCCCTTTTTTCCTCTCGAGGAGGGCTGCGCGACTGCGTCCTTCTCCCGCATCCGGAGTATTGCCGATGGCCTCCCGCAAGCGTCCTGCCGCCACCAAGTCCGCCCCGTCCAAGCGCAGCAGAGCCTCGTCGTCCAGCGCCAAGACTGCGCAGCAGCAACGCGCGCTGCAGCGCGCGGTCGATGCCGCCGACGCCAAGCCCAAGTCCAAGCGCGCCAAGCCGGGCGACGCCGGTCAGGCCGGGCCGCGCAAGCAGCCGCAGCGCATGCCCAGGCAGCACCTGGCCAAGCCGGGCAACGAGCACGAGCTGGCGCTGCAGCCGCGCTTCGAGGCGCCGGAGTATGTGGGCAGCGGCAAACTGCGCGGCATGAGCGCGATCGTGACCGGTGCCGACTCGGGCATCGGTCGCGCGGTAGCGGTGCTGTTCGCGCGCGAGGGCGCGGATGTGGCGGTGCTGTACCTGGACGAACACGAGGATGCGCAGGTCACCCGCCAGCACGTGGAGAACGAAGGCCGCCGCTGCATCACCATCGCCGGCGACGTGAAGGATCCGGCGTTCTGCGAGGACGCGGTGGCGCAGACCGTGCGCGCCTTCGGCGGGCTCGACGTGCTGGTCAACAACGCCGCCTTCCAGTTGCACTGCGATGCGCTGGAGGACCTGAGCGAGGAGCACCTGCAGGAGACCTTGCAGACCAACATCGCCGGCTATTTCCACATGGCGCGCGCGGCGTTGCCGCACCTCAAGCGCGGCTCGGCGATCGTCAACAGTGGCTCGGAGACCGGGTTGTTCGGCAGCAAGTCGCTGCTGGATTATTCGGCGACCAAGGGCGCGATCCATGCCTTCACCATGGCCCTGGCCAGCCAATTGCAACCGCGCGGCATCCGCGTCAACGCGGTCGCGCCGGGGCCGGTGTGGACGCCGCTCAATCCCGCCGACAAGCCGGCGGAGGACGTGGCGGAATTCGGCAAGCAGAACCCGATGGGACGCCCGGCGCAGCCGGAGGAACTGTCGCCGGCGTACGTGTTCCTGGCTTCGCCGATCACCGCCAGCTACATCAATGGCGCGATCCTGCCGGTGATGGGTGGGCCGACGGGCTAGTGGGTGCGTGGGTTGGCGGGTGAGTTGGCTAGCGGTCGGACCCTCACCCCAACCCCTCTCCCGGCGGGAGAGGGGCTTTGATTCCCTTCTCCCCCCGGGAGAAGGCGCCCCGCAGGGGCGGATGAGGGTGCGGGTCGCTCGTGTTCGATCACAGCGAGTCGCTTCGCGCCGGACCCTCACCCCAACCCCTCTCCCGCAGGGAGAGGGGCTTTGATTCCCTTCTCCCCTCGGGAGAAGGTGCCCCGCAGGGGCGGATGAGGGTACGCGTCGCTCGTGGTCAATGTCGGCGAGTCGCTTCGCGCCGACCCTCACCCCAACCCCTCTCCCGGCGGGAGAGGGCTTTGATTCCCTTCTCCCCCCGGGAGAAGGTGCCCCGCAGGGGCGGATGAGGGTGCGGTCGCTCGTGTTCGATCACAGCGAGTCGCTTCGCGCCGGACCCTCACCCCAACTCCTCTCCCGCAGGGAGAGGGGCTTTGCTCACTCCGCTTCGGCCCAGCGCGCCAGGTTCTGCTTCAAGGCATCGATGCCGGCCCACGGATCCTTGCGTCGCCGTTTCAGCTTGGCGGGGACGTCGCGCAGCTTGAAGGCGTCGGCGCGGTGCAGTTTGGACAGGTCGCTCCAGGCCAGCGGCATCGCCACCGGCGCGCCGGCGCGGGCGCGCAGCGAGTACGAGGCCACGGCGGTGGCGCCGCGACCGTTGCGCAGGTAGTCGACGAAGATGCGCTGGTTGCGCAGGCGCTTGCTGGCGGTGGCGAGGAAGCGGTCCGGTTGCGACTGCGCCAGTGCGTCGGCGAAGCCGTGGGCGAAGCGCTTGGTCAGGTCCCAGTCGCAACCCGGGGCCAGCGGCACCACCACGTGCAGGCCCTTGCCGCCGGACACGCGCAGGAACGACTCCAGTTCCAGTTGCGCGAGCAGCTTGCGGATGTCGGTGGCCGCGCGCTTGACCTCGGCGAAGGGCACGTCCGGGCCTGGATCCAGGTCGAACACCACGCGGTCGGCCACGTCCGGGCACTGTGCCTTGGCGCCCCAGGGATGGAATTCCAGGGCGTTGAACTGCACCAGTTCGAGCAGCCCGGCCGCGTCCTCGACCACCAGATATTCGGCCTGGGTGCCGCTCTCTTCCTTTAGCTTTACCGACGACACCAGCTCGAGCCCGGCGGTGTGGTGTTTCTGGAAGAAACAGGCGCGCTCGGCGCCGGCCGGGCAGCGGATGATCGACAGCGGGCGGCCGGCGATCTCCGGCAGCAGGTGGTCCATCACCGCGCTGTAGTAGTCCCAGACCTCGCGCTTGGTCGCGCCGATGTCGGGGAAGACCACGCGGCCGGGGCTGGACAGCGTCGGCGGCGTGCGCGTGCTGTCGGCGCTCGCGACACCTCGCTTGCGTCGCGTGGCAGGGCCTGGCTTCGTGTCGGCCGTTTTCGCACCCTTCGCCGCTTTCGTCGTCTTCACCGTCTTGGTCGCTTTGGCCGTCTTGTCCGTCTTGGCTTTCCTGGCAGGCGGCGTTGCGCGCGCGGCTGCTGCACGCGGTGCCGGCGTGTCGCGATCGCCCAGGTCGGCGATGTCCTTGTCGGGCCGCACCGCCTTCAACGAGGCCTGGCGCAGCAACTGCTGCCCGCCGATGCCGCGGTAGAACACTTCCACCACGAAACGCGGTGCGAACCAGCGCGCGCTGCGAAGATCGGTGTCGGTAGTGGGCACGTGCACGCTGGGCGTGGTGCTGCCGGCCTTGCCGATCAACGTAGTCAGCTCGCGCAGCAAGGCGTCGGAGAAACCGGAGCCCACGCGCCCGACATACAGCCAGCCGTGCTCGGGATCCGGCCGCGCCAACAGCAGCGAACCGAAGCCGCTGCGGCTGCCCTTGGGCGCGGTGTAGCCGACCACCGCGAACTCGTCCGAGCGCAATTGCTTGGTCTTGCGCCAGTCGTCGCTGCGGCCGCCGTGGTAGCCGCGGTCGGCGCGCTTGGAGACGATGCCTTCGAAGTGCTGCGCGCCGGCGAGCTGGAACGCGGCGTTGCCATCGCCGTCGATGTGCGAGCTGAAGGCCAGGTGCGCATCGGCGCCCTGCAGCAGCCGCTGCAGCAGCGCCTTGCGCTCGGACAGCGGCACGGCGGCGATGTCGATGCCGTCCAGGTGCAGCAGGTCGAACAAGGCCAGCGCGAGTTTGCCCTGGCGTTCGCCGGACAGCACCGCCTGCAGCAGGTTGAAGTCCTCCTTGGTCCCCTTGCCGGCGATCAGTTCGCCGTCCAGCGCCCCCGAGCGCAGGCCCAGCGCGGCGATGGCATCGCGGATCTCGGGAATCCTGTCGGTCCACTCGATCGCGTTGCGCGACCACAGCCGCACCACGCCGCCGGCGACGGTGGCCAGGATCCGGTAGCCGTCCCACTTGATCTCGTGGATCCAATGCGCGCCCTGCGGCGGCGCGTCGCCGAGCCGGGCCAGTTGTGCGGTGAACGGCCCGTCCGGCGCCGCGGCCGGCACCGCGCCCGGCAGCGCCTGGGCCAGCTTGGCCCAGTTGGTGCGGCGGCCCTTGCGTGCCGGTGCGGCGACGACCGTCGCCTTGCGTTTGTCGGGTTTGCCGGCGCCGGCACGCTTGATGTCCTGCGCGGGCGCCGCGGTGACATCGGCCAGCAGGTCGTCCGCTTCCAGGTCGCTGGCGAAGGCGTCGTCCTCCTTGAACAGCAGCCACTGCGGCTGCCGCGCCGGCTTGCCCGAGCGCACCAGGTGCCAGCCACCCTTGAGCTTGTCGCCGAACAGTTCGAAGCGCAGATGGCCCTTGGCCAGCTGCGCCTCCGGATCGTCCCCGCTGCTCCACACGCCGTGATCGAACTGGGCCACATGCCCACCGCCATACTCGCCTTGCGGGATCTCGCCCTCGAAGGTGGCGTAGTCCAGCGGATGGTCTTCCACTTCCACCGCCATGCGCTTGACCTTGGGGTCGTAGCTCGGCCCTTTCGGCACCGCCCAGCTCTTCAGCGCATCGCCGACCTGCAGGCGGAAATCGTAGTGGCGGCGGCTGGCGTGGTGTAGCTGGACGACGAAGATCGGCCGCCGTCCTGCCGGCACCGGCTTGCCCGGTTCCGGCTCACGGGTCTTGTCGAAGCGGCGCTTGCGGCGGTAGTCGGCGAGGCTCATGGCGCGGGCCCGGCCCGCGTCACTTGCGCAGGTGCGCGCGGACCGCCGCGGCGCTGCTGCCCACCGCCTGCACCGCCGCGCGCAACTCGTCGGCGGAAACGCCCAATGCCTGCGTCCAGTAGCGCACTTCGTAGTCTTCGTGGAGGTTGATGCGGTCGCGATCGGGCGAACCGGTGTTGCGGGTGTCGTCGCTCATGCCGATGTCCTGTCCTTAAGCCGCTGCGGTCGTGGGGCGCGCCGCAGTGCGGCGGCGAGGGCCGACGGACGCGGCATGCGTCGGCGGACCGGTGCGGAAACTTCTAGTCGTGCCGCCGTGGCACCGCTGTGAACGCCGTGTCTGCCCCATGCATGCGCACCCGTCGGGGCGGGCGCGCATGCCGCCCGCTCAGAACGCCAGCGAGGTACTGAACAACAGTTGCCGCGGCGCGCTGCGCTGCAGCGTCTGGTAGTCGCCGGCAAAGGCCGAGCCGGCGATGTTGGCGGTACCGATGTTGTGACGATCGAGCAGGTTGCTCACGTCCAGACGCAGCTCCAGGCCCGGTAGCCGGCTGTCCGCGCCCAGCGTGTAGGCCGTGTACGCATTGACCTGCCAGAATGCCGGCACGCGCAGGTCGTTCTCGTAGGTGAAAGGCTGATGCAGGTATTCGGTGCTGGTGGCGCCGAGCCGCCAGTGGCGCACATGCGCCGACAGGTCGCTGACCAGCGACAGTTGCGGATAGCCTGGCTGCGCCTTGCCCTGGATTGGATAGACGCTGCCATCGACGACGACGTCGCGGTCGTAGACCGAGCGCGCCAGCGCCACGCCCTGGTAGAACTGCACATGCGGGGTCAGGTCGACGGTCACGCCCAGGTCGGCACCGAACGTATGCATCCTCGGCATTACCTGCACGGTGTTGACCTGCGCGAACTGGGTGCCGACCGCGGCCGACAGCAGGCGGTTGCGGATGTCGCCGTAGAACACGTCGGCGGTGACGGTGGCGCGGTCGAAGCGATGGGTGCCGCCGACGGTGAGGTTCCAGTCCTGTTCCGGGCGCAGGCGGCGGGTGAGGCGGTCGAAGGTCGCCTGGTCGGGCACGGTCCAGGCCGAGGCGGTGTAGCCGATGTTGCCGCGCTGGGCGACGCGGAAGCCGTTCATGGCGCTTCCCAGGTCGATGAAGCCATCAGTCTGCGCGGTTGGGCTCCAGAACAGCGACAGGTGCGGCAGGAACGCGCTCCTGGCACGCAGCGTGCCGGATGCCGGCCGGTCCGGCGCATCGCCGACACCGCCGCCGCTGGTGCGGAAATCCACCGCCTTGGCGCCCACGCCCAGCACCAGCGTGTCGCTCAGCGCGATGTCGTCGTGCAGGTAGGCCTGGCGCGCGCGGGTGGTCCACTGCGAAAGGTTGTCGGTCTTGAACGCCGGGCCGTACACGTCCCACGGCCCTGTGGTGCGCAGCGGCTGGCCTTGCCCCAGCAGCGGCTCGGTGTACCAGGACGTCGCCGCGTCGGCGCTGCCGTGCTCCTGCCAGACGCCGGCGCTGAGCGTATGCCGGCCATGCACATAGGTCAGGCTGAGCAGGCCGCCGGTACGCCGCAGGTGCGGCGCCTGCACCTGCTCGGAGAACGGCGCACCGTCGGGCGAGGGCGTGGTCGGATCGCTCAGCGTGGCATGGGTGCGGCTGCGCGCGCTGTAGAGCTGCACGTGTCCGCTGAGCGCGTCGGAGATGTGGAAGTCGTGCGCGAGCGAGGCGATGCGGTCGTCGGTGACCTGGCCGGTGTCGTACGGCAGCAGCCCGGCCAGCGCGCCGCAGCGGTAGGCGCCGCAGGAGGCGGCGGCGTTCTGCGGCAGGGCGATGGCATAGGCCCTGGCGTAGTCGGGATAGAGACTGTCGGCGCGCCAGCCGAGCTTGCCGAGCATGTCGAAGGACAGGTTGTTGTAGCCCCACATCGCCGCGTGGCTGGCGGACAGGAACACGGTGAACGTGCCCCAGGCCACGTCCTGCGTCGCCTTCAGGTCGCCGCGCAGGAAGCGCTGGGTGCCGCCGCCCTGGTACTTGTCAGCGCCCAGCCGCTGCAGGTCGACCTGCACTTTCGGGCCGTTGTCGCCGAGTTGCCCGCTCTGCGCCGAGACCGTGGTGACCCGGGTCGCGTTGCTGCCCATACCTTGCTTGATGCGCAGGCCGGGCGTCTCCTTCGGCTCGCCCAGGCGGTACTCCAGCGCGCCGCCGTTGGCGCTGCTGGAGAACACGCTCACCGGTGCCGCGCCGGGGCTGACCGTGATGGTGCCGATGGCGTCCGGCACGCCGACGTTGACCACGCTGGTGCCGGTCAGCGACAGGAAACCGCTGTCGTTCAACGGCACGCCTTCGAAGGTGACGCCCATTTCGTTCATGCGGAAGCCGCGCACGAACAGGCTGGTGGCGGACACGTCCAGGCCCAGGCCATCGGTGGCGGTGTAGCTGGCGCCGGGCACGGTCTTCAGCCGCGCCAGGCCGTTGCTGCCGGCGATGTCGGCGTCCATGTCGCCGGCATTGATGACGTAGCGGTTCGGGCCCACCACCTGGGTGGGCGCCACCGCGGCCGCATGCGACGAGGCCACTACGTCCAGTGCGGACAACGTGGTTGGGGTGGTGTCCGCATTGTTGCTCGCAGCCTCGTCCGCGGCGTGCGCCGTGGAGGCGGCGAGGCAGGCGACCAGCGCCGCAGACAACAACGACGGCGCGCACGCGTGCCTGAGGCGATGCGGTGCAGAGATCGGCAGGGCGGCGGCGCGGAGACGGGAGGAGGTGGCGTGCATGGTCGGATCCGCGTGGAGTGGGAAGCGGTGGCGCACGCGCGCACCCAGCGCAGGGCGGCCTCTTCGCGGCGACGTCCGGCTGGCTGTGCGTTTGCGATGGAAGAGCGCCGGCGGTGCGGCGCGGACCCGGGAAGGTGGCGCGCGGCAGGTGCGGCGCCCCGCTCCGGATCGATGGAGGCGAACGGCGCAGCTGCGGCAGCGCGCTTCCCGCGGTGAATAAAGCGGCGTGAAGCGATGCAGGGAATTCTTGCATCGCATGTGCACTTGCACCATTGCGCGTTGGTACAGCGCTGCCTGCTGCGCGTATGCGATGCGATACCTGGGTATAGAGCGCTGGTGCCGCTGCGCGAACGAGGCTGGATCAGCGTCGACGTCTAAGGCGAGTGCATGCACGGTGGCGGAGGCGCCGACCTCATGCTGCTGCACGCGTGCGCGAGACCTGGGGGCCGAATGCTCAGGTCCGATGCGGCTTCCACCGGCAGGCGCCGGGTGCGACTGGCCTCGTGGAGCGGCGCCATCGCCAGGCTTGTAGACGCCTGCCGCCCATGACCTGCGACCTATTGACGACAATTGTCGTCACAGGTAGCTTTGCCGACACGTGTAGTCATCGGAGTGGGCGGATGCGCCGCAAATCGATCGGGGACCAGGAACTGGCCCTGCTGCAGTACATCGCCGAACACGGCGATGCCAGCGTCGGCGAGGTCGCCGCCGGGTTCGGCGAGGCGCGCGGGCTCGCGCGCTCGACCGTGCTGACCATGATGGAGCGCCTGCGCGCCAAGGCCTATCTGCGTCGCCGCCAGGTGCATGGCGTGTACCGCTATGCCGCCACCAGCGGCCAGGACGACGTGGTGCGCAGCGCGGTCGGCAGCTTCGTCGAGAAGACCCTGCAGGGCTCGGTGTCGCCGTTCGTGGCGTGGATGTCGCAGCGCGCCGAGGTCAGCGACACGGAACTGGCCGAACTGGAGGCCCTGGTGGCCAAACTGCAATCGCAACGGCGGGAGGACTGAGCCATGCACAGCCTGGTGGGGACGGACATGTTCGAGAGCCTGCTGTCGCGGCTGCTGGCGACCAGCGTGCAGACGCTGGTGCTGGTCGGGCTGATCTGGGCGCTGTGCCGCTGGCTGCCGACCCTGCCGGCGGCGACGCGTTGCCGGCTGTGGTGGCTGGTCGCCGCGCAGAGCGTGCTGGGCCTGCTCTGGGCCGGGGCGGTGCAGTTGCCGGTGCTGCCGGCCGCGCCGGCGCCGGTCGTTGTAGCACCGGCGGCCGTCGCCACGGTGCCGGCGGCGCCGGCAGGCGCTGCGACGCCGCGCGTGTCCGCTGCGGTGCCCGCGCAGATCAACGTCAACGCCACCGCTGCCACCGCGGCGATCGCCGCACCCCCGGCCACGACATCCCTGGCCGCCTTGCCGTGGGCGCAGGCGCTGCTGGCGCTGTGGCTGGCCGGCGTGCTGGTCTGCGCCGCGCACAGCGTGCTGGCCTACCGTCGCAGCCGCCAGCGTGCGCGTGAGGCGGCGCCGTGCACCGACACCGCCCTGCTCGGTGCGCTGCGCCTGGCGGCCGAGGCCCACGGCCTGCGCCAGCCGCCGCAGCTGCGGCTGTGCGCGCACACCGATTCGCCGCAACTGATCGGGCCGTGGCAGCCGGTGCTGCTGCTGCCGGCGCGGCGCATGGACAGCCTGCGCGCCGACGATCTGGACATGGCGCTGACCCACGAACTGGTGCACCTGCAGCGCCGCGACCTGTGGTGGGGGCTGCTGCCGGCGGTGGCGCAGCACCTGTTCTTCTTCCATCCGCTGGTGCACCTGGCCAACCGCGAGTACGCCCTGGCCCGCGAGGCGGCCTGCGATGCGGCCGTGGTCGCCGGCCACCGCCATTGCCGTCACGACTACGCGCGGCTGCTGGTGCAGCTGGGTGTGGCACCGCGGCCCAGCGCCGGCCTGGCCAGCGCTTCGCCGACCTTCCTGAGCCTGAAACGGAGATTGCTGATGCTGCAGACCACGTCCGCTTTTCCGCGCCTGGGCGCGGCCCTGATCCTGACCGCGGTGACCGTGCTCGGCGTGGCGCCGCTGCGCCTGGTGGCCCAGCCCGGTCATGCCGTCGCGCCTGCCAGCACGTCGGGTTCCGCCCGCGCAGCGGTGCCGACCGCCGCCGAGGCCGATGCCGCAGCCGAGGCGGCCGATGCGGCTGCCGAAGCAGCCGAGGCCGCTGCCGATGCGGCCGCCGAAGCCGCGGAGAAGGCGGCCGACGCCGCCGATGCTGCCGACACGGACAACGACACGGCCATGGATGACGGCGCCGCCGCCCGTGCTGCCAACGTGCCCGGTGCGCCGTTGCCGCCGCGGGCGGCGACCTCGGCGAGGTCGGCTACCGCTGCCACTTCTGCGACGACGTCGCGTCGCGCGGTGCCGCCGGTCGCGCCGTTGCCGCCACCCGCGCCGCCGACACCGGCGGTCCCGGCGCCGCCACCGGCCATCGGCTCGCGGATCAGCACGCATTCGGTGCAGAAGACCCGCAACGGCCAACTCGAACAGTCGTATGTCCGGGTCAAGGGCAACCATTCGACGATGAGCGGCAGCAGCGACGAGCTCGCCAGCATGAAGCGCGAGACCCAGGGCGATGGCCTGTGGTTCCGCCGCGGCGGCAAGCGCTATGTGGTGCACGATCCTGCGCTGCTGGCCCGCTTCGATGCCCTGTTCGAGCCGATCGGCAAGCTGGGCGTGCAGCAGGGCGAGCTCGGCAAGCTGCAGGGTGCCCTGGGCCGCGAACAGGGGGAGTTGGGCCGCGAACAAGGCAAGTTGGCGCAGGAAGCCGCGGCGCATGCACTGGACCGCATCCACATGGACGCCGTCGCCGCCAAGGCGCAGGCGCGTGCCCAGGCGGCGGTTGCGCAGCGCCAGGACGCGCTGTCGGCGAAGATGCGCGCGCTCGGCGAACAGCAGGCCGCGCTGGGCCGTCAGCAGGGCGAACTGGGTGCGCGTCAGGGCGAATTGAGTGCGCAGATCGATCGCGAGGTCGACCGCCTGTTCGATGCCGCCATCGCCGCCGGCAGTGCGCAGCGGCTGGAGTGATGTCGCCGACGGCGTGCGCAGCGCCTACGCCGATGCGGCAGCCGCCAGCGCGCGCTCTTCGGCTTCGGCGGCGACCAGGCGCTGCAGCAGCAGCGCCAGCGTGACCACGTCCTGGTGGTTGTGCGCGGCGACGCGGCGCAGGTTGCGCGCGTTGCCGCCGCGCAGGTAGCTCAGCCACGCCGCCGGCGCTTCCGAGCCCGGCAGGTCGTCCTCGCGGACCACGCGCAGCAATTGCCGCTCGATGGTGGCGAGCTTGCAGTTCTCCCAGGTGCCGCGGTAGCGGCGGCGGGTGGGATGCAGCAGGTCCACGTGGTCCAGCGCCGACAGCGGATCGGCGCAACGCGCCAGCCGATAGCGGGTCTTCAACAGCGGCGCGTCGTAGCAGCGGCCGTTGTAGCTGGACAGCACCGTGCCCGGCCGCAGCCAGGCGCGGAATGCCTCCAGCATCGCCTTCTCCGCGCCCATCGTGGCCATCAGCAACTGGCGGATGCGCAGGCCCGGGCCGTCGGCCGGATGCACGCTCCAGTCGGCTGCGCCGATCATGAAGGCGCGGGTGCCGGTGCCGCCGGCCAGGCCGGTGGTTTCGGTGTCGAAGAACAGCAGGTCGGTGGGTTCCACCACATCCTCGCGGCGGGCGAAGGCCAGCGACAGCGCGCCGGAGGGGATCGGCTGCGGCAGGAACGCCTCGATCAGGTGCAGCCCGGGTGCGATTTCCACACCGGGCAGGTGCCGGTCCGGTGCCGCGGCCGGTTTGCGTGCGGGCGCAGCCGCGGTGGGCGCGACGGCTCGCTCGCGCAGGCCGAGCAGGCGCCGCAGCGCGGATACGTCGGTGCCGCCGCGGTCGAACGGGGCGATGGCGATGGGTGGCGCCACGGCGGTGTCGGTGCCGCCACCGCGTGCGGGAGCAGGGGGCGTGCGTGCGGCCGCCGTTGCCGTTGCGCGCGATGCGTCGTCGTCGCGCATCGCTGCCGGCGCCTGTCGTGGCGCGTGCGGGGCCGCCGCTGCTGCAGTGCCTGCACGTGACGCGGGAGCCGGGTCGGCCGTGGTGCGGCCGCCGGAGGACGCCGGCGCGCGCTCGGCGCTGGCGTCGCCAGCCTGCCGGCGCAGCGCGCGCAGGCGTTCGAGGCTGATGCTCATGCGCTCCACTCCGGCAGCGCGTCGGCATCGGCATCGATGGCGATCGTGGTCGCGCCGTGCGCTTCCAGCGCCGTGTCGTCCTCGCCGTCGAGCAGCAAGCGCAGCACGCGCAGCGCCAGCGCCCGGGGCGTGGTCGCGCTTTCCTCCTGCGCCGCCAGCACCGGGCCGACGCAGGCCGGGCAGCCGGCCACGCAGTCGCAGCCCTGCACCAGTTCGCGCGCGCGCTGCACCAGTTCGGCCTGGCGCCGCCACAACGGCTCGCTGAGGCCGACGCCGCCGGGGAAGTTGTCGTACAGGTACACGGTGGGCACGAACTGCTGCAGTTCGATGCTGGCCGGCTCGCCGCTGTCGCCGCCGCGCAACTGGCCGCGGCCCTTGGCGTCGGCCACCGCGAACCAGGCGCCGTCGCCGTCGCCCACCGCCTGCTGCAGGTCGCGCGCATCGGCCATCACCGCCACCGTGGCCACTACGTGCAGCGCGTAGGCCGCGCCCAGGAAACCATCCAGCGCGTCCTGCTTGCTGCCGAACGCCTTGAGCAGGGTCGCCTGCGGCAACTGCCACCACACCGCGGTGGTGTGCAGCTCCTGGTCGGGCAGGTTGACCGGGCCGTAGCCGATGTTCTCGTGGGTGTAGTAGCGGATCTTCTTGTAGCCGGCCACGCGCCGCACCACGTGCACCTCGCCATGGTGCGCGTCGCCGCGGCCCGCCGCGCCGCCGTCGAAGCGGTCCAGCACCTTGAGCTTGGTGAAGTCGATGCTGTCGGTGTAGTAGTCCACGTGGGTGCGGGTGACGTAGGCCTTGCGGCCTTCCCAGTCCAGCTTTTCCACCTGGTAGGGCGTGCTCTGCACCATGTGGATGGCGCCTTCGTACAGGGTCAGCGCGGCGGCGGAATAGTCCACCTCGGCGATGATCTGCTGCTTGCCGTCGGTCTTGTCCACCACCACGAAGTTGCCGTCGGCCACCGAGCGCAGGCTCACCGCATTGGCCGGATAGCTGTCGGCGATCCACTCCCAGCGGTCGCCTTCCTGGTGCACCACCTCGCTCTCGGCCAGCGCCTCCAGGAACACCGCCGGGTCCACCGGCCCGAACGCCTCGCCGGCGACGAAGGTCAGCTCGAACGCGGCGCAGCGGATGTGGTCGAACAGGATCAGCGGCTGGTCCGGGGCGATGCGTGCGTGCTCGGGCGAGGCGTCGGCGAAGAAGTCCGGGTGCCGCACCACGTACTGGTCCAGCGGCTGCGAACTGGCCACCAGCACGCCCAGCGCCGGCTGCTGGCGGCGCCCGGCGCGGCCGAAGCGCTGCCAGGTGGCGGCGACGCTGCCGGGGTAGCCGTTGAGCACCACCACGTCCAGCGCGCCGATGTCCACGCCCAGCTCCAGTGCCGAGGTGGAGACGATGCCGTCGATGCTGCCGGCGCGCATCGCCCGCTCGGCCTCGCGACGCTCGCTGGGCAGGTAGCCGCCGCGGTAGGCGCGGATGCGCGGCGGCTTGCGCGGGTCGTGGTCGAAGATGTCCTTCAGGTACTTGGTCAGCACCTCCACCATCAGCCGGGTCTGCGCGAACACCAGGGTCTTGAGCCCGGACTTGATCGCGATGCGCGCGATGCGGTTGCTCTGCGAGCGCGCCGAGGCGCGCAGGCCCAGGTCGGCGTTGACCACCGGCGGATTCCACAGCAGCACATGCTTGTCGCCGCTGGGCGCGCCGGAGTCGGTGATCGTATGCACGCGCTGTTCGATCAAGGCCTCGGCGTGCGCGCGTGGGTTGCCGATGGTCGCCGAGCACAGGATGAACTGCGGCGTGACGCCATAGAACGCGCAGATGCGCTTGAGCCGGCGCAGCACGTTGGCGACGTGGCTGCCGAACACGCCGCGGTAGGTGTGGATCTCGTCGATCACCACGTAGCGCAGGTTCTCAAAGAACTGCGCCCACTTGGTGTGATGCGGCAGGATCGCCTGGTGCAGCATGTCCGGGTTGCTGACCACGATGTCGCCGTGCAGGCGGATCGCCTGGCGCGCATCGCCCGGGGTGTCGCCGTCGAAGGTGAAGGCCTTCACCCCGAGGTCGCCGGCGCGGTTGAGGTCCAGCAGCTCGGCCACCTGGTCCTGCGCCAGCGCCTTGGTCGGGAACAGGTACAGCGCCTTGGCCTGCGCGGTCATCGCCGCGGCCACCACCGGCAGTGTGTAGCACAGCGACTTGCCCGAGGCGGTGGGGGTGACGATGGCCACGTGCTCGCCGCGCTGCGCCGCGTCCCAGGCCTCGGCCTGGTGGCTGTACAACTGCGCGATGCCGCGTTCGCGCAATGCCGCGGCCAGCGCCGGCGGCACGTCGTCCGGGATCGGCGCGTAGCGGCCGGCCTGGCCGGGGATGGTGAAGCTGCCGGTGATGCGGTCGTGGTAGCGGCGCTCCAGCCGCGCGCTGAGCAGGGCGCCATCGCGCGAGGGCATCCCGTCGGTGGTGGACAGGGCGCGCTCGGCGTCCTCGGTGCGCGGGGCTAGGGCGTGGGCGGGCATCGGCACGGCTCTCAAAGCGGAACAGGGAAGCGAAATCGCGTCTCAGGGTATGAGACCGGGCGCGCAGAGGCGAGGCGGGCAGGCTGAGCGGATTCAGGCTGGGTGATTGCGCGGAGGCAGCCCGCCTACCGACAGGTGCAGGCGGCTACGCTGCGGATAAAGAGTGGCGCCACTTTAGTGCGCCTTTGGAATGCGGCGAAGGGCGCGTCAGTAGGCGCGCGCTTGTCCCTGGCTTGGCTGCTGCGCCTGCTCGTATGTTTGAACGGCATGTTGCTGCTCCGCCTGGTAGGCGCTTTCGCGGATTGGCGGTGCTGCAGCATGCGCATCCAGCTGGGTCCGGAATCCGGGCGTTCGCCCGGCGATGAATATCTGTTGATCCTGCAGCGTCACGGCTCCCAGCTGGTCGACACGTTCAATCCCGGCGCTCTTCGCGGCGACCAGTGCCTGTGCCACCTTGGCGTCGGACACGCTCTCTGGCAGCCGATCGCGCAACGCGTCGAAATAAGCCTTGTCGGGGTGATTCTGGGGAAAGCGTTCCTGGGCCTGATCCTGGAGCTTGGTCACATCGCGATTGATTCGGTCGACTGCATCGTGGTCGACCAGTTCCCGCTGCGGGTCTCCTGCCGGCAATTTCAGGCGCGGGTCTTCGGGATAGAGCTGCTTCAGGCGCGCGTCGTTCAGGCCGGTCACGAGTTCGCCGTTCTTCAGGGCGGCGTAGGTTTCCCGGGCGAGTTGATCGGCGCCGGAGGTCCTGTCGCCGATACGGCGCCCAGCCTCGTTGTTCCACAGATCCATGCGGTGCTCTGCGGGATCGTTCGGGTGGGCCGGGCCGATTTCGGCGTCGTTGCCGAACCTGCGCGCAATCCACTGTTGCCCCAAGGCGATCTGAGTGACGCGCCCGCTGGTGTAGGCGTGCCGGAACGCATCCAGCGCGTCGTTATGACCTTGCGGCTGAATGCTGCCATCGGCGCGACGTGCCAGATGCACGCCGCTGAGTTGCTCGTAGTGCCGATACGCTTCCTGTTCGATCTCGCGCTTGGCGCCCTTGGGGTCGGTGATGTCGACCATGTTCAGCCCTCCGCTGGCTTGAGGAACTCCACTGGCCCCGCGTAGCCAGGATATTTCTTGCGGATGAGGATGCGTTCTCCCGGCTTCACGCATATGTCCTCCAGCGATTGTGGGACGTGCGCTTCGTCGACGAAGAACTGCTCATAGGGGAGCGAAAGCGTCTGTTCGCCGGCGTCCTGCTTGAATGTCAGGCGCAGGCTGTCATCGCGCGCGAAGCACAACGACGCCCACGGGAAGTCGGTCAGCTGGCTGGCAGTCACGACGACGTTGTCGCGACCGCCGAGCAGGGCTTCCACGCGCTGCGCGAACTGGGCTTGGGAAATATGAGGATCGGTCATGGTGCATCCTGCAAGCAAGGCGAACGGGAGAAAATGCAGGAAAGACGGCCGTCGTGGCGGCACGGTCATCGGCGTGGCTCCTTCCATTGGTTCCGCGGAATTTATATCGCAGGAAGTGAACGCTTTCACCGTCGGCAGCCTGCCGCCCCGACGGAGATCGCTTCAACCTGTGATGGGCGACACCCCTGCGTCCGGGGCCCATCGACAGGTATCCTGTCGTCCCCCTCGGCAACGGCGGCTCCTGTCGTCTACTTTCCTTGCCCGTGTCCGCTCCCCCGCTTCCCCCGCACTACCGCACCGCCGCCGCGCGCCACGCCGATTTGCTCGTGCATGCCGCCGGCCTGCTGCTGGCCGTGGTCGGCGGCGCGCTGCTGGTCTGGCGCGCCCATGCCAACGATGCGCTGATCGTGGCCACCAGCATCTACGCGCTGGGGCTGCTGACCATGTTCGCCTGCTCGGCGGCGTACAACTTCGCCCCGCCGCAGCGCCAGCCGGTGCTGCGCAAGCTCGACCACGCCGGCATCTTCGTGATGATCGCCGGCTCCTACACGCCGTTCTTCGTGCTGGCGCTGTCCGGCGCCTGGGTCTGGTCGATGACCCTGGCGGTGTGGGGCGTGGCGCTGTTCGGGGTGTTCGCCAAGCTGTTCCTGCCCGGCATCGCCAAGGGCTTCTGGGTGGCGATCTATTTGCTGCTGGGCTGGGCGGGCATGGCGGCGGTCAAGCCGATCGTGGCCGGGCTGGATACGGCGGTGCTGTGGCTGATCGCCGCCGGCGGGGCGATCTACACGGTGGGCGTGGCGTTCTACGTGCGCAAGTCGATGCTCTACAACCGCGCGATCTGGCATGCGCACGTGCTGGGCGGCGCGCTGGCGCACTGGTGCGCGATCTGGCTGTGCCTGCGCCCGCTGTCGGCGACGTGAACGGCGGCGCCGTTGCGCTAGAGATGACCGTGCCGCGTCCGTAAGCTCGGGCGCCATGGACAGCATGGACACCGCGGATCCGATCGGCCGGCGCCTGCGCACGGTGCTGGCGATCGCGTTGCTGGCGGCGTGCGCGCAGGCACAGGCGCAACAGACGGCGCCTGCCGAGCAGGCGCCTGCACCGCCGCCGCCCTCGGCTGCCGCGCCGCGCGCTCCCGATGCCGCCGCGCAGCCCGACATCCAGACCCTGGGCGAAGTGCGCGCGCTGCCGCCGGACGAGGGCGAGCCGCTGGATCTGTACCGCTTCAAGAATCCGGTGTCGCCGCCGCCCAACCGCTTCGACAAGGACTGGCGTCCGCCGCCCTCGGTGGAACAGGTCAGCCAGAGCGGCGGCTACATCGCGCTCGGTGTCTACTACCTGGCCGGCAAGGCGGCCAAGGGCCTGCACGCGCTGACCGGCGGCCCCGACCAGGTCCAGGCGGCCGTCGCGCGGCCGCCTCCACAGCTGAGCGAGGCCGAACTGCAACGCGCCATGAAGGTGTGCGCGGAACAGGGCGGGGGCTGCGCAGCGGGGCAGTGAGCGCGCCGCCGCGCAAGCATCGCCTGGCTCGGCGACCTCAGCCGCAGGCCCAGTCCAATCGCAGGCCCTGGATGTCCAGTTGCGCGATGCCGCCGCCGAAGTTGTAGCCGCCGAAGGCCTCGTCGAACTCGATGTAGTACGGGCTGAAGTCGGGGATGCCCTGTATCGGGCGCATGGTGCCGCCGAGGTGGTTGATGGCGTGGCCGGCCGCCCAGTCGTGTTCGCGGTATTGCTCGCGGCTGACCACGCCGTCCTGCCAGTAGTAGAACGGCTGATAGCCGCCGGGATCGGGCGCGCCGCCGAACGTCTCGCGCGGCGGCACCCCGGCATTGGGATCGTGCTCGCGCCGGCGCAGGCGCAGCGGACGATGCAGGGCGAAACGGTCCGGCGCCTGCGGCAGCGGCGCGCTGCGTGCGTTCCACGCCTCGCAGACTGTCGCGCTTCCGACCTGCAGCCATTCCGGCGGCGGCGTCTGCTGCAGCAACGGGCTGTCCACCAGCGGCGGCGGCCGGCATGGTGCGCCGTCCACTTCTTCCTGGCGCAGCAGGATCAGCGCGTAGGCGCAGTCCAGCACGTCCTGCATGCGCTGCAGTCGCGGGTGGGCCTGCAGCGCGCGTTCGCGGAACGGTTGCAGCGCCGGGTCGTCCAGCGCCTGCGCGGGCGTGGCGATCGCGGCGTGCATCCCGTCCACTGTTCCGGCCGGGCCGCCGTCGTTATGGTCCGGCGCGGTGGCGAAGAACGACACCGCGACGATGTCCGGGCCGTGCACGCGGTAGTCCGGTGGCAGCCGCAGGGTGAAGCCGTGCTGCATCGGATAGCCGCTCCACGGATCCAGCGGCCATTGCGCCGCGGCGATGCCCGGCGGCAGGCCGAAGCACCAGCCGTCGCTGTCGGGAACGGGCGCGCCGTCGTGCCAGTCGCCGGGTTCGATGTCGTAGGCGTGCATCGGAACGTTCTCCAAGGTGTCGTGAGACTGCAGGGGCCAACGTCGCGACGCCATCGGCGGGTGACGTGTCAGCCCATGCCTTTGCCTTGTGCCTGACGCACCTGCGCGTCGCGCTGTTGCTCGCCGCCCAACTCGGCCTGCAAGCTGGCCTGGCGTTGCTGTTCCGATTGCGCCAGGGCACCGAAGGACACTTCCACTGGTGTCTTGATCGCCTGGTCGGTCGGCATGTGCGCGCGCAAGCTGGCGGGGTTGCGTGGATCGCCTTCGACGACGAAGACGTACTGCCCTGGTTCTGCCTGACGACCGCGTTCGCTGAGCAGCACATGATCGACCCGGGTGAGGCCGCTGCGCGTGGCGAGCTCGGTCAGGCTGGCCTTCATGCATGCGCTCGCCGTGTCGGACGCGCGGCCCAGTTGCCGGTCCAGTGCGTCCACACCGTTGGAGCAGTCCTGATACAGCGAACTGCGCATGGCACCAGGCGCTGCCGACGTCGGTGCCTGGCCCTGTCGGCGATCTGGCGATGGTTCTTGCGCTGCAGGTGCGGGTTGGGCGGGTTGGCCTGGTGCCTGCTGGCGGGTCTGGTACTCGGCCCTGGTATACGGCGGCGGTTGCGGAGGCCAATTTTCAGGACGGTCGAATTCCGTGGTCGGCGCTAGATGCTGGCTCACCGCGAACGCATTCAACTGTCGCCGCGTCTCCGTATCGGCGCGTCCGGTCTCCTGTAGCCCATTGGCCTTCTGGAACGCACGGACGCCGGTTTCGATGTGCTCGTCGTAAAGGCGGTCGCCGCTCCAGTTCGGAGGCGCATTCTGGATGTAGCCCAGGCCCTGCAACTGCCGGCGCAGCTCATAGACGGGTTCACCCTTCTCGCCTCGGCGGAGTTCCCCGTCCTTCAATGGCCCGTACAGGTCCGTCATGGTCTGGCGCTTGAATTGCGGCTGCGCCTGCAAGGTATCGGCGCGCAGTTCGGCCAGCATGGCCGCATCGACGCGGCCGGTTGGCTCTGCGACACCTTTGCTGCGCTGGTATTGTTTGACTGCATGCTCGGTGCCAGCACCAAAGTCGCCATCGGGGGAGATTGCCTTGCCTTTGCTATCGGTCATTCCAAGCGCGGCCAGATACTGCTGTGCTTCGAACACGGTTTGATTCGCGTCGCCCTTGCCGACGGATGCCGGCGCATTGGATGCAGCCGGCGCTTGCGCGGGCGCCACGCCTTCGCGTTGGACGCGCTCTACCAGCGCCGGTACCGAAGCTTCCCACGTGCGCGCATAGCCGGCGATGGTTTGCACGCTTGCCGCATCACGAGGATTGATGATGGCGCGTGCGCCGGCATAATCCTGCTTGTCGGCGTTGATATGGGCGGCCAGGTTCTGCCCCGGCACGAAGTCGCCATCGCGCATGCCGGCGACGAGAATCTTCGTCGCAATGGCGGGTTCTGCGGCCCGGCCTGGCGATTGCACGAGTTCGCGGCCTAGCCCGGCCTTCTCGCCGAGCTTTTCGTACAACTCGACATGGGTGAGGTGCGCATAGCCGCGGCCGTAATAGGCTTCGCCACCGTGATAGGACAGCGTCACGGCCTGCTTTCGCCCCCAGTCCTCTTCAGGTGCCTGGAAGTCTCTGGATTCGTGCTGTGCGGTTGCCAGCACATATGCAATCTGCCGGGTGTCGGTGACACCGTGATCCAGGCAGCTGCGGACGATCAGGTCGACCGATTGTTCGCGTGTCAGCCCGAATCCTGCGTTCTGCTTGCCGTATCCGTCGCTCATGGGAAGTCCTTGTCTCTCTGGGGCGTGCGAGGGCTGCGCCGTACTGGCTGGCTACTCGCAGAAATCGAGGGTTTTGCTGGAATGCCGCGTCGGTGTCGTTCCACGCAGTGCAAGCGTCACCAGGGTGCGTTTGCATTGTCCTTCTTCCGACCACAGGTGCAGGGTCGTGCCGCTGATGCCGGAGAGTGTGAGGCCGCGTGTCGCCTGCGCGAGCTTCTCGCTCTTCACAAAGCGCTTGGCCGTTGGATCGAATAGATAATAGGTATAGGCGGGCGCGCCGAAGCGGCCGGAAAAGTCGGTCCACAACAGCAGATCGTCGTAGCCGTCGCCATTGATGTCCGAGACGATCACGGTATAACGCAGGCCCTCGCTCTCTTCGCCCTGTTTGGCGAGGGGGCCGCGGTAGGCGGCGACATAGTCCTGTTGATCCGCTGACTTGTTCAAGAAGACCAGCGACGGGACGGGGATGGACTGTCGCCCCGCCGGATGCTGCACCGCGACCGTCGCGGGCGCGCAGCGCAGAAGTAGCCCGCCGGTGTCGCGACAATGCGCGTCTGCGACCTGCAGGCTTAGGTTTCCCAGGGCAAACACGACCTGTCCCGCCGCATCCGGCAGCCCAGTCGCAGTGAACACTTTCGCCACCGAGCTTGTATCGGGCGACGGCGTCATCGGCTTGGCGGCACTGATCGACGCGACGAACTGCGGATCGTTCAGTTGGTGCAGTCGGCTGATCGTCGTGGCCAGTCTGCATTGCTTGGCATCCAGGCGCATCGCCGGGCTTGCCTGCTCTGGCAGCTTGCAACGGCCCTGGTAGATCTGCGCGATCCACTGGCGCTGCGCACCTTGCAACGACGCACGCTCCTTTGCGGAAGGCAGGGCCGCCATTCGGGCGCGATAAACCCGGTTCAACTCACTGTCCTGATAACCGAACTCCTCGTCGACACAGCGTTCCCGCGCGTCCTGCTGTGTCGCCTTGGAGAGGCACTGTGAGTATGTCGGACGCAGCGCGTCGCTTCGCATCGCCAGCAAGTCCGCACCCGATGGCAGGGGAGGCGCCGCCGCGACCGCCGTACTCAGCACGAAGGCGGGCAATGCGACAAGGCAGAGTGTGGCCAACCGGTTTGCGACGGCCCAGCGACGCGCCGATGGATCGCGCCCGCGCGGCAGTTGTGCCAGCGCGCTCCGCTTACGAAGATGGTCCCGCTGTTCCATGCCCGTCATATCGGCCTCCGTGCAATGCGTTGAAAAAAGACCCTTGGCAGTGTCCTGGCTGCCTGGACGATCGTCGGAGCAGCATGCTCTGCCGCGTATCGTCCGACAACTTACCTGTCGCTACCCTCAACGCCCGCCGCGCGTATAGCCTTCCAGTTCGTCGGCGCGGGAGCTGATCCGGCGCAGGGTGGCTTCGGCGCTTTGCAGGCCCGCCTCCTGGCCGCGTGCGCCGAGCGCCCGGTCCAGGTTGGCGGCCTGTTCGTTGGACTGCTGCCAGGTGTACTGCGCGTCCATCAGGCGGGAACGGTCGGTACCGCTGATGCGGTAGCGCAGCTTGTCGTAGGCGCGGTCCAGGCGTTCCTGCTGCACGCGCTGTTCGCGCTGGATGCAGCGCCGGCTCTCGTCCAGGCCCTGCGCCTGCTTGCGGCAGTCGTGGTAGGTGGCGGACAGGCCATCGCTGGGGGTACCAGCCTCTGCGCCCGGGCCGGCCGGCGGCATCTGCTGCAGTTGCTGCTGCATCTGCTGGATCTGTTGGGACTGCTGCTGCAGCAGGCGCTGCTGTTGCTGCAGTTGCGCGTCGCGCGGGTCGGTCTGCTGCGCGGCGGCGCTGCCGCACACGCCGGCGACCATCGCGGCGATCAGCCAGGCGCGCAGCCGGCGCTGGCGCTGGGTTCCCTGGTGCTGGTGCATCGTCCTTCTCCTTCGATCGGCAGCCGATCCTGCCGCGCGCCGCATCGCCGGTGCGCGGTCGAGGTGCGGCCAAGCATACGGGAAGGCGGTGATGGCTTCATGGCACGGCGATGGGGGCGCTCAGCGGGGAGACACCGCGCTCGTCGAAGGCTTCGACGGCGAACACGTAGTCCTGGTCGCGGTTCAGCGCCCGGATCTCCAGGTCGGTGCCGCGGTCGGCGAACACCTGGTAGGTGAGGTTGAGGCGGTCGGCACGCAGGCCCCAGCGTACGTTGTAGCCGACGGCGCCGGGCACCGCCTGCCAGTGCACGCGGGCATTGCGGCGGTCGGCATCGCGCTGTGCGACGACGCCGGTCGGTGCCGGCGGCGGGGCGCCGGCGGCGTTGCCGAACACGCGCAGGTCGCTGATCGCCAGATGGGCGGCGCCGACGTGGCCGTGCACGTAGCGGATGTAGCGGGTGCGCACCGGCGCGGGCAGTTGCAGGTAGGCGTTGGGCCGGTCGCGGCGGTCGGCGCCGTCGCCGACCTCGGCCAGCGGCAGCCAGTGGCGGCCGTCGCGCGAGTGCTGCAGCCGGAACGCGGTGTAGATGTCCGGCGCGTCGCCGTAGCGGCCGGCGCGGTAGTCGGCGAAGTTGATCTGCACCGCGCGCACGCTGCGTTCCCCACCCAGGTCGACGGTGAGGGTCTCACCGGGCGCATTGCGTGCGGCCACCCAGTAGCTGCGCGGGTCCTCGTCGGTGGCGCGGTCGGCGGCGAAGCCGTCCAGGGTGGACGAGGCGGTTGCCGGCTTGCGGTAGGACAGCAGCATCCAGCCGGTGAACAGCGTCTCCGGGTCGGCCACCGGGCCGTTCGGCATCCAGTGCGGGAAATCGCCGAAGCGGGTGGACACGCGCATCTGCCCGTCGGCGGCGAACGCGGCGGGGAACAGCACGATGCGCCGTTCGAAGGTCCAGTTGGCGCCGATCCAGGCGGTGCCGCTGTTCCACCAGTTGCCGTGCGCGTCCTGGAAGGTGGAGCCGTGGCCGGCGCCCTGCATGAAGCCTCCGGGCTTGTACGCCACCGGGTTGTACGCAGCATAGACGAACGGGCCGAGCGGGTGCTCGCCGACGTAGACGCCGTTGGCGTAGGCGTTGTACTCGCTGCCCGGCGCGCCGTACTGCAGGTAGTAGCGGCCGCCGGTCTTGGTCAGCCATGCGCCTTCCAGGAAGCTGCCGATCGGGCTGCCGTCGGGGAAGCGGGCACCGCGATGGTCGGGGCCGAAGCGCTCCCAGCCGTGCTGCGCCGGGTCCAGCGCGAGCAGCGGCGTCGGCACGCCGCGGAAGGCGAACCCCTGCGCGCTGCGGTCCATGGCGATGCCGTACAGCGGGTAGCGGTCCGACGAGCCCCAGTACAGGTACCACTGGCCGTCGTCGTCGATGAACAGGTCCGGGTCCCAGGGACCGGGCGGCACGTCGCTGAGCGGCCGGCCCTTCATCTCGGTGCCGATCGGCTGGGCGCGCGGTAGCGTGGGCAGCAGCCGGGTCAGGAAGTCGAGCTTGCCGCTGGCCGGGTCGCGGGTCTGCAGCAGCGGGCGCGGTTCGAAGGCCGACTGCATGATCACCAGGCGGTCGCCGTCGGCCACCACCGCCGGCGCGACGATGCTCTCGAACGGCCAGCGGCTGGGCGTGACGAACTGCCAGTCGAGCAGGTTGCTGGAGCGCCAGTAGCCGTCGGCCAGGGTCTGGAACAGGTAGTAGGCGTCGCCGAAGCGCACGAACACCGGATCGGCGCCGGTGCGATAGGAAATGCCTTCGTTGAGTTGCTCGAAGTTGTAGCGGTAATCCAGGTCGATCGGATTGGCGTAGCTGCGCTGGCCTGGCGCCTGCGCTGCGGCCAGCCCGGCGGACGCCAGCAAGGCCAGCGTTGCGAATGCTCTGAACATGGCGATGGCCTTCCCCCCGTGGCGGCGCCGGCTACCGTAGCAAACGCAATGGCAGGGCGCGATGCGGCAGGCCATGCCGCCGCGGTTACCATGGCGCGCGCCCGTTCGCCGCTGCCGCGCTGCGGCCCGCGGCGCCTTCCCTCGCCGACCGCCGACTCCATGACCGCCAACGTCTCGCCGCGCCGCCTGCTGCCCCTGCTGCTGTCGTCCTTGCTGTTCGCGGCCGCTGTCGCCTTCGCCAACGACAGCAGCATCGGCGACGCCAATGGTTCCATCGAACTGATCCGCCAGCCGGACATCCGCATGAGCAAGGAAGACCTGTTCATCAGCGAGGAGCGGGTGCAGGTGGACTACGTGTTCACCAACACCAGCACGCGCGACCTGCTGGTGCCGATCGCCTTCCCGATGCCGCCGATGTACTTCGGCATGGCCGACCACAGTGCGCTCACCGACTTCAAGCTGTGGGTGGACGGCAAGCCGGTGCGCACCGAGCGCCGGCTGGTGGCGAAGCTGGACGACAGCGACATCTCGCGCGCGTGGGCGGCCAGCGGCTGGACGCCGGACGACCTGGCCGGGTACGTCGAGAGCGGCACCGTCCCGGCCGGCCGCACGCCCTTGCCCGCGCGCTGGTTCGACGCCGACGGGCAGCCGCGCTTCACCCTCAGCGAGTACTTCGTCTGGCAGCAGCGCTTTCCCGCCGGCGGCACGGTGGCGATCCGCCACAGCTACGTGCCCAGCGTCGCCACCGGCGTACCGATGCCGGCCAGCGACCTGATCGGCGAGTACGCCAAAAGTACCTGCCTGGACGCCGCCACGCAGCAGCGCCTGCGTCGCCGCGCCGGCGCCAACGGCCTGCAGTGGAGCAACCTGCGCTATGTGCTGCGCACCGGCGCCAACTGGAAGGGGCCGATCCAGGACTTCCGCCTGACCCTGAAGAAGCGCGCGCCCGGCGACCTGCTCAGCCTGTGCTTCGATGGCGAGCTGCAACGCACCGATGCGCTGACCTTCGAGTTCCGCCAGCGCGACTTCGTGCCCGAGCGCGACCTGGACATCCTGTTCCTGCGCTGACGCGCCGCCGGCGCCCGCAGCGGCCGGCCGTACCGAAGCCGACATCCGGCTGAACGCCGATGCGGCGCGGTCGGCAGTTTCGACCCGACGCGGTGGCGCGCGCGGCGGCGGATCGGGCAGCATGCGGCGGCGCGATCCCTCCCCCAGGACCTGCCCGCATGCGCGATGCCGCCGTTGCCGCTTCCGATCCCGTCGCCCTGGTGGCGGCGCGCCTGGAACGCCTGCCGCCGACCCGGAGCCTGTGGCGCCTGGTCGCGCTGCTGGCGCTGGGCGGCTTCTTCGAACTGTACGACCTGTTCCAGACCGCCTACCTCAGCCCGGGCTTGCTGCGCGACGGCATCTTCGCGGAGGGCGCGGCCGGCGTGTTCGGCATCGCCGACCAGGCCGCGTTCGCCTCGGCGACGTTCCTGGGACTGTTCCTCGGCGCGAGCCTGCTCAGCCCGCTGGTCGATCGTTTCGGGCGCCGCGCGGTGTTCTCCTTCGCGCTGCTCTGGTACTGCGTGGCCACGGTGGCGATGGGCGTGCAGCACAGCGCGCTGGGGGTGATCCTGTGGCGCGGCGTGGTCGGCATCGGCCTGGGTGTGGAACTGGTCACCATCGATACCTATCTGTCGGAAATGGTGCCGCGGCAGATGCGCGGCGCCGCGTTCGCGCTGGCGTTCTGCCTGCAGTTCCTGGCGGTGCCGGCGGTGGCGTTGAGCGCCTGGGCGCTGGTGCCGCACGCGCCGCTGGGCCTGAGCGGTTGGCGTTGGGTGGCGCTGCTCAGCGGCGGCTTCGCGCTGGCGGTGTGGTGGCTGCGCAGCCGTTTGCCGGAGTCGCCACGCTGGCTGGCCACGCAGGGCCGGCATGCCGAGGCCGACGCGGTGCTGCAGCGACTGGAAGCGCGCTGTACCGCCGACCTGGGGCGGCCCTTGCCCGCGCCCGAGCCGATCTCGGCGCCGGCCGTGCCGCCGCCGCAGCTGTCCACGCTGTGGCAACCCCCGTACCGGCGCCGCATGGCGATGCTGGTGAGCTTCCACATCTTCCAGGCGATCGGCTTCTTCGGTTTCGGCAACTGGCTGCCGGCGCTGCTGGCGCGGCAGGGCGCCGACAGCGTGCACGGCCTCGGCTACGCCTTCGCCATCTCCTTGGCCTATCCGCTGGCGCCGCTGCTGCTGATCGGCGTGGCGCAGCGCTGGGAGAACAAGTGGCAGGTGGTCGTGTCGGCGCTGGGCGCGATGCTGTTCGGCCTGCTGTTCGCCTGGCAGAGCCAGCCGCTGCTGCTGATCGCCTGCGGCGCGGCGGTCACCTTCTGCAATGCCTGGATGAGCTTCGCCTACCACGGCTACCAGGCCGAACTGTTTCCCACCGCGCTTCGCGCCCGCGCGGTCGGCTTCTGCTACTCCTTCAGCCGCCTGTCCACCGCCGCCAGCAGCCTGCTGATCGGCATGCTGCTGGACCGCACCGGCCACCGCGGCGTGCTCGGCTGCATCGCCGCCAGCCTGCTGATCGCCGCCGCGGTGGTGGGCCGGTTCGGGCCGAGCACTCACCAGCGCGCGCTGGAGCGGATCTAGACGCGCAGGCGCCGAGTTCCCTGAACGTCCCGCACTGGTCATCGGCCCTCGACACCACGCCGCTGCCGCCCGGTGCATGCTGTCGCCTCCCTCGCCACGAGCTTCGGCCATGACCTCGCTATTGCCCGTCCCCGTGATGGATGCCGCCGACCACCGCGACCTGGCCCAGGCGCGCGCCCTGCTGGAACACCCCGGCCTGGCGGCGAAGATCGCCAATGCGGTGGGCGCGCCGATCGAGGCGCTGATCAACAAGCGCCTGCCGAAGCTGCTGTCCTCGCGCATCGATGCGGTCAGCCAGCGCGCGCTGCGGGTGGCGTTGCGCTCGGCGCTGCTGACCCTGCGGGCGCAGGCGCCGGAACGCGCGCGGCCGCGCCTGCATGGCGCCGCGGTGGCGGCCACCGGTGCGGCCGGCGGCTTCTTCGGCCTGCCCGGGCTGGTTGTGGAACTGCCGCTGACCACGACCCTGATGCTGCGTTCGATCGCCGACATCGCCCGCGCCGAAGGCGAGCGCCTGGACGACCCGACCACCGCGCTGGCCTGCCTGGAGGTGCTGGCGCACGGGGGCCGTAGCCACCGCGACGACGGCAGCGAATCGGGCTACTTCGCGGTGCGCGCGGCGATGGCGCAGCAGCTCAGCGCCGCGGCGCAGTACATCGCCGCGCACGGCCTGGGCAGCAAGGGCGCGCCGGTGCTGGTGTCGCTGCTGTCGCGCATCGCTGCCAAGTTTTCGGTCACGGTCAGCGAGAAGCTGGCGGCGCAGGCGGTGCCACTGGTCGGCGCGGCCAGCGGCGCGCTGCTCAACACGGTGTTCATCTCGCACTTCCAGGCGATGGCGCGCGGCCACTTCATCGTGCGCCGGCTGGAACGCCGCTATGGCGAGGCGGCGGTACGCCAGGCCTACGAGGCCTTGCCGGCAGGGCGATGAACCATGGCGGTCGCCGTGTTGCGCTGGCTGTGGGCGGCGCGCGCTGGCACAGTGGTGGCCGCCGTCACGCTTCTCCCGATCTTTCCTTGCCGCAGGTGCACGCCATGAAAACCCGCCACCGTTCCGACAGCGACGATGACCAGCCGCGACTGGCGGTGCTGATCGACGCCGACAACGCGCAGCCCTCGGTGATCGAAGGCCTGCTCGCCGAGGTCGCCAAGTACGGCCTGGCCAGCGTCAAGCGCATCTATGGCGATTTCACCAGCACGCGCATGACCCAGTGGAAGCAGGCGCTGCTCAAGCACTCGATCAGCCCGGTGCAGCAGTTCGCCTACACCAGCGGCAAGAACGCCACCGACAGCTCGCTGATCATCGACGCGATGGACCTGCTCTACACCGGCCGCTTCGACGGCTTCTGCCTGGTTTCCAGCGACAGCGACTTCACCCGCCTGGCGCAGCGCCTGCGCGAGGAAGGCCCGACCGTGTACGGCTTCGGCGAGCGCAAGACCCCGGACGCGTTCGTGCAGGCCTGCGACAAGTTCATCTACACCGAAGTGCTGCGCAGCGAGGCCAGCGCGGCCGAGCCGGCCAAGCCCGCCGCCGCGGCCGCCAAGCCGGCGGCCAAGGGCCGCAAGAAGCCGGCCGCGACGCCGGCCAAACCGGAGCCGGCGCCGGCTGCGGCCGAAACCAAGCAGGCGCCGCTGACCCTGCTGCGGCAGGCGATCGAGGAGGCTTCGGACGACCAGGGCTGGGCCGGGCTCGGCAGCGTCGGCAGCTATCTGAACAAGGTGCGGCCGGATTTCGATCCGCGCCTGTACGGGCACAAGAAGCTCAGCGACCTGCTGCGCCGGCTGTCGTCGCACTTCGAACTGGAAGAGCGCGGCAACGAGGGCGGCGGCAAGCGCATCTTCGTGCGCTCGCGCGGATGAGCCGTCAGCCACCGCCGGCCGCGCCGTTCCCTGGTGTCGCAGCACTGCCAGACGCACACAGGTTCACCACGACACGATGAGCGATCGACCTTACGCCCCGTCCTGCGACCGCAACCGCGATCCGATCCTGCAGGTGCTGCAGCGGCACTTCGCCGATCGTCGCCAGGTGCTGGAGATCGGCAGCGGCACCGGCCAGCATGCGGTCCACTTCGCCGCGGCGCTGCCGCAGCTGACCTGGCAATGCAGCGAGCGTGCCGAGCACCTGCCCGGCATCGCGCAGTGGCTGGAGGCGGCGGCGCTGCCGAACACGCCGCCGGCGCTGGCGCTGGACGTGCGCGAGGGGCCGTGGCCGCAGGCTGGCTACGATGCGGTGTTCACCTCCAACACCTTGCACATCATGGGCTGGGACGCGGTGCAGGCGTTCTTCGCCGGCGTCGGCCAACTGCTGGCAAACAGCGCCGACGGCATGCTGGTGGTCTACGGCCCCTTCAACTACGACGGCGCCTTCACCAGCGACAGCAATCGCGATTTCGACGCGTGGCTGAAGGCGCGCGACCCGGCCAGCGGCATCCGCGATGCCGAGGCGGTGGACGCGCTGGCCCAGGCGCAGGGCCTGGTGCTGCAGGAAGACGTGGCGATGCCGGCCAACAACCGCTGCCGGGTCTGGCGCCGCGGCTGAGGCAGGAGCGCCACCCGGCGATGCCTTGGCGCCGTGCGGGTGCGCGATCGCGCAGGCGGATGCGCCGTGGGCGCCCAATCTGACTGCGTCAGCCATGTCGTGACTGTGCATGCGCCAGCGACGCGGAGTGGGCGGTCGTACCGAATACGCCGACGTGCTTGATGCAGCACTGTCTTGGCCGGTTCCATGCCTGCGCTGCATGGTGGGCGACGCAGGAGGCGTTGTGTCCAGGTGACGAAGCCGCACTCTCTCCCTCATCACGGGTTCACTGCCGTGCCACGGCGGATTCACCACGCGCTTGCGACTGTGCGCCGACACCCGCCGCCGCCCATGTGCCTGCAGCCGGTGCTTCCTTCCTTCGCCACGGAGCGTTCCCATGGACAACAACGACAAAGCCCGCGATCTCAATCGCGATCCGATTTCCGGCACCCCGGGTTCGCATCCGGTCGGGGTCGGCATTGGCGGTACCGCCGGCGGCGTGGCCGCGGGCGCGCTGGCCGGCACGGTGTTCGGGCCGCTCGGCACCCTGATCGGCGCGGCGGTCGGCGTGGTGGCGGGTGCGGCGGCGGGCAAGGGCGTGGCCGAGCGCATCGATCCCACCGGCGAGGATGCGTACTGGCGCGAGGAATACCGCAACCGCGACTACGCCAAGGCCGATTACGACTACGACCGCGACTACGCCGCGGCCTATGGCCTGGGCCTGCAGGCACGCGAGCAGTATCCCTCGCGCACCTGGGACGAACACGAGCGCGAGCTGTCGCACGACTGGGGCACGCGCCGTGGCGACTCGCGCCTGGAGTGGGGCGAGGCACGGCTGGCCGCGCGCGATTCCTGGGAGCGCGCCGACGCCACCTACCGCACCTACGAGGACAGCGACCGCTACTACGCCGAGCGCTTCGACACCGTGGACTACCGTGGGGCCGACAGCAGCTACGACGACTACCGCCCGGCCTACCGCTACGGCGTGCAGGCGCGCAGCCGCTACCGCGACCGCGTCTGGGACGACCGCCTGGAATCGGATCTGGAAAGCGGCTGGGAGCGCGTCAAGGACCGCTCGCGGCTGAGCTGGGCGCAAGCCAAGGCGGCCGTGCGCGAGGCCTTCGATTCCGATCGCTACGATCGCCCCGGCCACGGCAACCCGCCTGATCCGCGGGTCTGATTCGACGTTCGTTGCGTTGAATGGCACTCGGTCGAGTTGCCACCGGGCACTCGACCGAATCGCATCCTGATACGACACGGCGGCCGCTTGCCTAGGGCCGCTGTGTCGTATGCGGAGTGTACGGAAGCAACCATGTGGGAGGGACTTCAGTCCCGACGCGCGGACCCTTCCGTCATCGACATCAACGCGGTCGACCGGGGTCCATCTGCAGGGTAGTGGCGCGCGGGACGCCGCTGCCACAGGCTGCATCGCCACCGGGTGACATGGCAGGTCGCGGGTGAAGCCGCGCCTGCAGCCCGGCCTCTACGGTCCGTCCGACGACGGCGAACTGGCTGGAGATTGTTGAGCCGTCGGTTGCAACGGATCGTCCGCCTGCGCCTGCGCCTCTGCCTCTTCCTCTGCCCGCGCCTCTGCCTCGGCCTGTGCCTCCGCCTCCGCGTCTTCCTTCAAGGCCGCATCCCACCAGGCCGGCGCCGCCAGCCGTTCTTCTCCATAGCCGTTCATGCAACCTGTTCCTTGCTGCTCCAGGCGCTTGTAGTCCAGGGTGAGACGCTGCACGTCCTGCTGCTCTGGCCACTCGGTGTAGGCGATGTAGCCCTCGTACTGGTTCCCATTGATGCAGGCAATATACGAGTCCGCCTGCAGCCCGACCGCCTGAAAGACCAACACCCGCGCTTCGCCGTTGCGATCCAGGCGGCCATGGAAGACCGTCCATTTGCCCGACGCGCAACTCGCGCCGGAGATCCCCATGTAGCTCAGGCACGGGATCGACCACACGTCCTGCTGGACGCGAATCCTCGCGCCGGAGAGCGGCCGATCGGGTCCCGCCACGACACGGGTCGTGATGAACCGCGGCATGATCCAGGGGCCAGCATGCTCTGCCAGCAGGTAGAACAGCAGCAGGGCGCCCACCAGCGCCACGCATGCGAGTTTGACCAAACGCTTCACGCGATGTTCCTTCTAGGGTGATGCGGCCGTGGATCGCTGGCGATCCACGCAACGTGCGGATGATGCCCAAGGCCGGCCGCCCTGGGCGATGCTGCCGTCCTGCGTGCTGCTGGAGTCGGGTCGCGGCTGCAGCCGCTTCTGCAGCAGATGCATGGACGCCAGGGAACGCGGGAAGACGGCAGGTGCAGCGCCAGCCGCGCCGCGTTCGGTCAGACGCCCTCGGTGCCGCCATTGCGCCGCCGCTGCATGGCGGCAGGCGTTCGCCTCCCGCTCAGGCCGCCTGCACGATATGCAGCGCCTTCGGATTGCGCCAGGTCGCCAGCAGCCGCGCTTCCTGTTGCTTGGCCTCGTGCAGGTGCGCTTCCTTGACGTGGCCGTAGCCGCGGATGTGTTCCGGGATGCTGGCGATCTGCACCGCCAGCGCCAGGTTGTCCGCCTGCAGCCGCTGCAGCAGTTCGTCCACGGTGGCGAGGTAGTCGGCGATCAGTTGCCGTTCGCCGCGGCGCTCGGCGCTGTAGCCGAACACGTCGAGGGCGCCACCGCGCAGGCGGCGCAGCTTGGCCAGCCACTTGAACGCGGTGAACATCCACGGGCCGTATTCGCGCTTGCGCAGCCGGCCTTGCGCGTCCTTCTTCGCCAGCAGCGGCGGCGCCAGGTGGAAGCGCACGCGGTAGTCGCCCTCGAACTGCGCCTGCAACTGCTGCGCGAACGCGCCGCTGGTGTACAGCCGCGCCACCTCGTACTCGTCCTTGTAGGCCATCAGCTTGAACGCGTAGCGCGCCACCGCTTCGGTCAGCGCGGTCGAGGTCGGTGCCACGCGCTGCTCGGCCGCGCGCACGCGCTCCACCAGCGCGGTGTAGCGCGCGGCGTAGGCGGCGTCCTGGTAATCCACCAGGAAGGCGTGGCGGCGCGCGACCAGCTCGGGCAGCGAGCGCGACAGGCGGCTGTCGTCCAGCGGCGCGTGGCCGGCCTCGCCGCTCTCGGCGGCGGCCGGCAGCTCGCGCGCCGGCCGCGGATTGGCGGGATTGCGCGGCGCGGCGCTGGCGCCGGCCTCGTGGCCTTCCCACTCGCCCGGCGGCAGCTGCTGCAGACCCGGCGCCTGGCGTTTGTGCTCGTCCGCGGCCGGATCGGTGAGGCCAGCCGCGCGCCGTACGGCCGGCAGGTCCAGCGCCGCCAGGCGGCCCCATGCGAAGGCCTGCTGGTTCATCGCCACGGCCGCGCCGTTGAGTTCGATCGCGCGCATCAGCGCCGCGTGCGACAGCGGCACCAGGCCCTGCTGCCAGGCATAGCCGAGCATGAACAGGTTGCTGGCGATGGCGTCGCCGAGCAGCGCGGTGGCCAGCTGGGTGGCGTCGAGCAGCAGCGGATCGCGCCCGCCCAGCGCCAGGCGCACGCCGGCAATGATCTCGGCGGCCGGGAACTGCATGTCCGGGTGCGTGGTGAAGGTGCCCGGCATCGCCTCGTAGCTGTTGAGCACCACCTGCGAGCGGTCGCCGCGCACCTTGGACAGCGCCCAGTAGTCGTTGACCACCACCATGTCGCAGCCCAGCACCAGGTCGGCCTCGCCGGCGGCAATGCGCACCGCGTGCAGATCTTCGGGCTGGCGCGCAATGCGGATATGCGTGGTGACCGCGCCGCCCTTCTGCGCCAGGCCGGTCTGGTCGAGCACGCTGGCGCCCTTGCCCTCCAGGTGTCCGGCCATGCCCAGCAGCGCGCCGATGGTGACCACGCCGGTGCCGCCGACACCGGTGATGAGGATGTTCCAGGGCTGGCTCAGGTCGCTGCGGAAGGTCGGCGCCGGCAATTGCTCCAGCAGCGCCGCGGCGTCGGCCTTGCGGCCCTTGCGCGGCTGCCCACCGTGCACGGTGACGAAGCTGGGGCAGAACCCGGACACGCAGGAGTAGTCCTTGTTGCAGCTGGACTGGTCGATCTGGCGTTTGCGTCCGTACTCGGTCTCCTTCGGCAGCACCGATACGCAGAAGCTCTTTTCGCCGCAGTCGCCACAGCCTTCGCAGACCAGCGAGTTGACCAGCACGCGCTTGGGCGGATCGGGCAGCTTGCCGCGCTTGCGCCGGCGCCGCTTCTCGGTGGCGCAGGTCTGGTCGTAGATCAGCACGCTGGTGCCCTTGACCTCGCGCAGGTGCCGCTGCACCGCGTCCAGCTCGCTGCGGTCGTGGAACTCCACGTCGCTGGGGAACAGCTCGCGGCGCCGCGTCCACTTGCCGATGTCGTCGCTGACCAGGGCGATGGTGTGCACGCCCTCGGCGCGCATCTGCCGGGCGATGTCGGGCACGCTGAGGGTGCCGTCCACCGGCTGTCCGCCGGTCATCGCCACCGCGTCGTTGTAGAGGATCTTGTAGGTGATGTTGACGCCGGCGGCGATCGACTGGCGGATCGCCAGCGAGCCGCTGTGGAAATAGGTGCCGTCGCCCAGGTTCTGGAACACGTGCGGGGTGTCGGTGAACGGTGCCTGCCCGGCCCAGGTGACGCCTTCGCCGCCCATGTGGGTGAAGGTGTCGGTGGCGCGGTCCATCCACGTCACCATGTAGTGGCAGCCGATGCCGCCGAGCGCGCGCGAGCCTTCCGGCACCACCGTGGAGGTGTTGTGCGGGCAGCCGGAGCAGTAGTGCGGCACGCGCGGGAAATTGGCGCGCGGCAGCGCCATCTCGGCTTCCTTGGCCTCCATCCAGCGCAGTCGCTGCTCGATCGAGTCGGTATTCACCGCGGCCGACTGCGGCAGGCGCAGGATGCGCTTGCCGATCACCCCGGCGATGGTGGCCGGGGTCAGTTCGCCGGTGGACGGCAGGATCCATTCGCCGGCCTCGTCGTACTTGCCGACGATGCTCGGGCGCGGGCCGGCGCTGGCCGGCCAGTTGTAGAACTGTTCCTTCATCTGCCGCTCGATGAAGGCCTTCTTCTCCTCCACCACGACGATGTCCTGCAGCCCGCGCGCGAACGCGGCGATGCCCAGCGGCTCCAGCGGCCAGGTCATGCCGACCTTGTACACGCGGATGCCGATGCGCGCGCAGGCGTCCGCGTCCAGGCCCAGGTATTCCAGCGCCTGCAGCACGTCCAGGTAGCTCTTGCCGGTGGTGACGATGCCCAGCCGCGCCTGCGGCGCATCCATCACCGTGCGGTCGATGCCATTGGCACGGGCGAAGGCCTGCGCTGCGCGCACCGCGTAGCGATGCAGGCGCATTTCCTGGTCCAGCGGCGGATCCGGCCAGCGGATGTTGAGGCCGCCCGGCGGCAGCTCGAAATCCTCCGGCAGCACGATCTGCCGCGCGAACGGATCCACCTGCACCGAGGCCGAGGACTCCACCGTCTCGGCGATGGTCTTGAAGCCGATCCAGCGCCCGGTGTAGCGGCTCATCGCCCAGCCGAGCAGGCCCATGTCGAGGATGTCCTGCACCCCGGCCGGATTGAGCACCGGCATCATCGCGCTGACGAACTCGTCCTCCGAGCCGTGCGGCAGGGTCGAGCTGCGGCACGCGTGGTCGTCGGCGGCCAGCGCCAGCACGCCGCCATGGCGCGAGGTGCCGGCGGCGTTGCCGTGCTTGAACACGTCGCCGCAGCGATCCACGCCCGGGCCCTTGCCGTACCACATGGCGTACACGCCATCCACGCGCGCGCCGGGGAACAGGTTGGTCTGCTGCGTGCCCCACACCATGGTCGCGCCCAGGTCCTCGTTGAGCCCGGGCTTGAACACCACGTTGGCCGCGTCCAGATGCTTGCGCGCGCGCCACAGTTCCAGGTCGAAACCGCCCAGCGGGCTGCCGCGGTAGCCGCTGACGAAGCCACCGGTGTTCAGCCCGGCGGCGCGGTCGCGCAGTTGCTGCATCAATGGCAGCCGCACCAGCGCCTGCACCCCGGACAGATAGATGCGGCCATCGGTGCGGGTGTACTTGTCTTCCAGCGTATAGCGGGTATCCACGCCGTCGGTGGCCGCTGCGGCGAGGGAGGACGACGGACGCGGATCGGCGATGCGGTTCATGGCTTGCCCGGAAATGGAAGGCTGGCGGGCGCGCAGCGCCTGCCGCGCGCGATCGCCCCGATTGTATCAGCGGCGATTTTTGCGCCCGTTCTCGTCCACGCCGGCCCTGGCGGGGTAGGATGGGACCTGGGTGAGGGGATCACTCCAGGGGATTGCAGCAGTGAAGGCATACACATACGCAGTGGCCGCGATGCTGGCCTGCATCGGCCTGGCCACCGCGGCCAGCGTGCGGGCGCAGGCATTGCCGGCACCGAAAGAGTTCTACTTCGACGAAGACCGCGGCACCACCCGTCCGGTCACCGCCATCGCCGGCAGCGGCGAGGCCCTGGTGGATCGCCTGGCCAGTACCGTGCAGCGCGATCCCAACGCCAACGAGGCGCGCGCGCAGCTGGCCGGCATCGCCATGGCCGGCGGCCGCCAGGAACTGGGCGAACAGCTGTATCAGGCCGCGTTGCATGCGCTGCCCGCCGGCGTGCAGCGGCGCCAGGTGCAGTGGAACTATGGCTGGGACCTGCTGCGCGCGGGTGATCCGGCGCGCGCGCTGGCGCAGTGGAGCGCACTGGTCAACGGCCGCCCGGCGGCACCGGACTGGCTGCCGCCGACCCTGGCGCTGGCGTTGTGGCGGTTGCAGCGCAAGGACGAGGCCGTGAAGTGGTACGCCGCGGCGGCGCGCACCTGGCCGGACAAGTGGGGCGCCAGTGCCGATTTCGCCGCCTTGCTGCCGGCCTGGCGCGACGACGAGCGCGCGACCCTGGCCGAGGTGCAGGCCGCCTGGAAGGCCGCGCCGCCGGCCTGGCCCTGAGGCACGCGGGTCCAGGAAGCACGACGCGGCCTGCGCAAGCGGCCGGCGCAATCGAGGGTCCGGGTGTAGTCGGTCGCACAGCGCACTGTGTCGTCGCGCCTGCGCGGAGCGCCGGCTCGTGCTGGGCGCAGGCCAGGTGCGGCTTCGGTCGCGCGAAGGCTCGACGGCCTGCGTACGCATGCCATGCGATGATGCCGCGTACCCGCTGATTTCGTGCTGTGCCGATGGCTTTCGATGCGTTTGCCCTGATGTTGGTCATGCTGGCGCTCGGCAAGCTGTTCGCGCGTCAGCGCGTCCTGCCGGCCAACACCACCGAGGTGCTCAACGGGGTGGTGCTGTACCTGTGCCTGCCCGCCTCGGTGCTGATCTACGTGCCGCGCCTGCAGTTCAACCTGGAACTGCTCGGATTGATGCTGACGCCGTGGCTGCTGACCGGCGTGAGCGCGCTGGCGATGCTGGCCTTGCGCCGGCCGTTGCAGCTGCGCCGGGATCAGCAGGCGGTGCTGCTGCTGTGCGTGGCGCTGGGCAATTCCAGCTTCATCGGCTACCCGATGGTGCGCGCGCTGCTCGGCGAGGCGGCCTTGCCGTATGCGGTGGTCTACGACCAGTTCGGCACCTTCGTGCTGCTGTCCAGCTTCGGCCTGTACGTGCTGGCGCGCTACAGCGGCGAGGCGCCGCCATCGCCGCGGCAGACGCTGTTGCGGATGGCGCGGTTCCCGCCGCTGTGGGCGCTGCTGTTCGCGCTGACGTTGATGCCGGCGCAGCCGCCGGCGTGGATCGCCTCCGGCCTGCAGCACCTGGCCGACGCGATGCTGCCGCTGGTGATGCTGGCGGTGGGGTTCTCGATCCAGTTGCGCTTGCCGCGCGAGGAACTGGCGCCGTTGGCCGCCGGCCTGCTGTTGAAGCTGCTGGTGCTGCCGGCCCTGGCCTGGCCGCTGTCGTGGGCGCTGGGCCTGCGCGGGCAGGCGCTGCAGGCCAACGTGCTGGAATCGGCGATGCCGACCATGATCACCGCCGCGCTGCTGGCGATCTCGCATCGCCTGGCGCCGCGCCTGGCCGCGGCCCTGGTCGGCTACGGGATTCTGCTGTCGCTGGTGACCTTGCCGGCCTGGGCGTGGTTGTTGGGGGCGTTGCGGTAGCGGCGATGGCACGTCTCGCCGCAAGGTGTCGGGGCTGAGGGGGCGGTGTCTCGATCGGCATTGCGTGCGTGTCCGTAGCCTCATCCGCCCCTTCGGGGCACCTTCCCCCAAAAAGGGGGCCGTGGTCCCGACGGGAGAAGGGAGAAGCGTAAGCCCCTCTCCCCCCGGGAGAGGGGTTGGGGTGAGGGTCGGGCGCAGCCTCGCACAGCGGCATCGCCCGGTGACACCAATCGCCCGCAACTAATCCGCCGGCACCGTCCGCCCGCTGGCCCAGCTGCGCAGCGCCTGCACCTGTTCGGCCATCAGCACCGACAGCGGTCGGGTAGTGCGGATCTCCTGCATCAGCAGCTCGGTGTCCAGCGGCCGCTGTTCGGCGTGCGCGGCATACAGCCCGGAGACGATCGCCTGTTCGATCTCGGCACCGGAGAAGCCGTCGGCGGCGGCAGCCAAGGCCGGCAGCGCGAACGCGTCCGCGTGCAGCTGCCGCCGGGTCAGGTGCAGGCGCAACAGTTCCACCCGCGCCTGCGCATCGGGCAGGTCGACGAAGAAGATTTCGTCGAAGCGGCCCTTGCGCAGCAGTTCCGCCGGCAGCTCGTGCACCTGGTTGGCGGTGGCGACGATGAACACCCCGGCGCTGCCGTCGGCGCTGCCGCGTTCGGCCATCCAGGTCAGCAGCGTGCCGAGCACCCGCCGCGATACGCCGCCGTCCTCGCCGCCGCTGGCCAGGCCCTTCTCGATCTCGTCCATCCACAGCACGCACGGCGCCAGTTGCTCGACCGCGGCCAGCGCGTCACGCAGGTTCTTCTCGGTCTCGCCGTGGTACTTGGCGTACAGCGCGCCCATATCCAGGCGCAGCAGCGGCACGCCGAACCCCGCCGCGGTGGCCTTGGCCAGCATCGACTTGCCGCAGCCCTGCACGCCGAGCAGCAGCACGCCCTTGGGCGGGTCCAGCCCCGGCGGCGCGGTGCCGGCGAACACCGCGCGGCGCTGTGCGATCCACTGCTTGAGCCGGCGCGCACCGGCCACGTCCTCGAAGCGCGTGGCATCGTTGTCGTACTGCAGGTGGCCGCTGCGGTTGAGCAGTTCGAACTTGAGCTTGGCCAGTTGCGGCAGGTCGGAGGCGGTGAGCGCGCCGTCGGCGTAGATCAGTTGCCGGGCGATGCGCCGCGCGTCGATCAGGCTGAGTCCGCGCAGATTGCGCAGGATCTGCTTGACCGCATCGCCGTCGACCTCCACCCGGCGTCCGCCGAACTCGCGCGCATAGCCCAGCGCCTCCTCCTGCACCATCTTCAGCAGCGCGTTGGCGTCGGGCAGGCGCGGATTGAAGCGGGTCGCCAGCGCCTCCAGCTCGGCCGGCAACTCGATCCGCGTGCCGATCAGCACCAGCACGTGCGGCTGGCAGTGGCGGCGCTCGACGATGTCGCGCAGCAGGCGCTGGTGGCTGGCGTAGCCCAGGTACGGGGTGACGTCGAGCAGCAGGTAGATGCCGCGCTGATCGGCCTGCTTGATCGCCTGCAGCACCGCGCTGGCATCCGGCGGCCCGCTCGGCGGGTCCTCGCGGTCCAGGTCGATGCGGCGCAGGCCCTCGGTGATCGACCAGCGGTGCAGGGCGCGCCAGACCTGCATCAAGGCCTGCCGGAACAGGTCGACGATGCGCGCCTCCTCCTGCGTCTCGATCACGATCAGGGGCGTGTTGGCGCGGATCAGCGCGACCAGGTCCTGCAGCTCGCTCATGGCATCGGAAGGCGAAGGGGGCCGCCACGATAGCAAGCCCGGCGGCTGGCGGCGTGCTGCGCGTTGACTACCGGCTGACGTAGGGCCGGTGTACGCTCCGGCTTCTTCCCCCGGAAGCGAGGCGTGCATGAAGACGATCCTGGTGGCCGGCTCCAAGGGCGGCGTGGGCAAGACCACGGTCGCCACGCACCTGGCGGCGTCCTACGCGCTGGCAGGCAAGCGCACGGTGCTGGCCGATGCCGATCCGCAGGGCTCCTCGACCCGCTGGGCCGAACGCCGTGCCGGGCTGGACAGCGCGGTGCTGCCGATCGACGCCAGCCGCAAGCGCAGCTGGCGCGCGGCGCTGCCCGACGACGCGCAGCGGGTGATCGTCGATGCCGCCGCCGGCGCCATGGCCGAGGACCTGACCCATTTCCTCGACGAGGCCGACGCGGTGGTGGTGCCGGTGATGCCCTCGGCGCTGGACATCGAGGCCACCGTCGGCTTCCTCAACACCCTGGCCAAGGTGCCGCGGGTGCACCAGCGCAAGCTGCCGGTCGGGCTGGTGCTCAACCGCAGCAAACCCTGGACCAATGCCACCCAGCAGGCGCTGCAGATGCTCGCCGAATGGCCCTACCCGGTGGTGGCGCAACTGCGCGACAGCCAGGCCTACGTGGTGCTGGTGGGGCTGGGCCGCAGCCTGTTCGATTACCACTCCGTCCAGGTCCGCGACCACCAGCAGGACTGGGAACCGTTGCTCAAGTGGCTCAAGAAGGCCTGACCGATGACCATCGTTTTGCGAGAAGTGATCCTGCTGCGCCATGCCCACGCCGAACCGGCCGACACCGGCCAGGCCGATTTCGACCGGCCGCTGTCGCCGCACGGCCTGGCCGAGGCCGAGGCGGCCGGGCGCTGGCTGCTGGAACAGCGGCTGGTGCCGGACCGGGTGCTGTGTTCGCCGGCGCGCCGCGCGCGCGAGACGCTGGAGGCGGTGCTGGAGCTGACCGGCTACGTCGAGCAGCGCCTGGAGCCGCGCATCTACGAGGCGACCTCGGGCACCCTGGCCGATCTGCTGGACGGCCACCGCGACGTCGAGCGGCTGTTGCTGGTCGGCCACAACCCAGGCCTGGAGCGACTGGCGGCGCTGATGCACAGCGGCCAGTCCGGCGACTACCGCGGCATGCCCACCGCCAGCGTCGCCGTGCTCGGGGTGCCGCACGACGCGGCGATCGAGCCGGGCGTGGCGCGGCTGACCGCGTTCTGGTGGCCCTGAGCCCGCTGCGCAGGTCCCTGCGGCCGGCGCTCTGCGCCGCGCTGCTGCCGTTGTGGCTGTGGTGCGCCGTCGGCCACGCGCAGGTGACGCCGGCCTTGCTGGCGCCCGGCGAATACGCCCTGGACCCGGCGCAGTCGCGCTTCGGGTTCGAGATCCGCACCCGCTTCGGCCAGCGCATCGAAGGCTTCTTCCCGCGCTACGAGGGCACCGTGCACGTGCTGCCCGACGGCCGCCACCAGGTGCACCTGCGCCTGTTCACCGCCTACGTGGAGATCCCCGGCAAGCCGCGCTACACCGGCTGGATGCGCGGCGAGGATTTCTTCGACGCGCCGCGCTACCCCACCGTGTCCTTCGACTCGCAGCCGTTCTCGCCGCAGGTGCTGGGCAAGGGCGGGCCGATCCCCGGCATCCTGAGCATCCGCGGGGTCAGCCACGCCGAGACGCTGACCGTCATGCCGGCCGCATGCACCCGTGCAGGCTATGATTGCGACGTCATCAGCCGCGGTACGGTATTGCGTGGACGTTACGGAATGGACAAGTGGGATCTGGCCTTGAGCGACCGGGTCACCTTCGTGCTGCGCGCACGCCTGACCGAGGCGGCCACTCGGTGATATCAAAATTGATGCGGGTGCTGGTGGTGGTGGCGCTGCTGCTCGGCAGCGGCTGCGCGAGCCTGTCGCAGGCGCAGCACGGCCGTGCCGTGGCGATCGCCGAGGCCGCGCGCGACCGCCAGGTCGACTGCACGCGCGGGGACCACTGCGCGCTGGCCTCGCCGCTGCGCGGGCTGGCCGGCAAGGCCTTCGCCCAGTCCGGCGACGGCGCCCCGCGGCACTACGCCACCATCCTCGACCACGGCGAAGAGGCGCTGGTGGCGCGGATCAACCTGATCCGCAGCGCCAGTCGCAGCATCGACCTGCAGACCTACATCTTCGACAAGGACGACAGCGCGCGGCTGGTGATGGACGAACTGCTGGCCGCGGCGCGGCGCGGGGTGCAGGTGCGGGTCCTGATCGACCAGCTCTCGGCGATCTCCGACCTGCAGATCCTCGGCGCGCTGGCCGGCGCGCACGAGAACTTCTCGCTGCGCATCTACAACCCCACCTTCGGCCTGGCCAAGCCCAACTACTTCCACTACGCCGCCAGCGTGCTGTGCTGCTTCCGCCGCTTCAACCAGCGCATGCACAACAAGCTGCTGGTGATCGACGATGCGATCGGCGTGGTCGGCGGGCGCAACTACCAGGACGACTATTACGACTGGGACGCCGAGTACAACTTCCGCGACCGCGACGTGCTGGTCGCCGGCCCGGTGGCGCGGTCGATGGCGGCCAACTTCGACGCCTACTGGGCGGCGCGGCGCAGCGTGCCGGTGGCGCGGCTCAACGACGTCGGCAAGCTGCTGCTGCGCCAGGGCGTGCCGGCGATGCCGCCGGCGCAGTTCCTGCGCCCGGAGCGGGTGCAGCGGGTCAGCGAGGAGGCGTCCGATCCGGCCTTCGTGGAGAACGCCTTCGTGCTGCCGGCGTTGCCGGTCAAGCATGTGGACTACGTCGCCGACCTGCCGCAGAAGCATCGCCGCGAACACGGCCCCAAGGCCATCTCCACCGCGCCCAAGCTCGACCGGCTGATCGCCGAGGCGCGCGAGGAAATCATCCTGCAGACGCCGTACCTGGTGCTGTCGGACCCGGCGCAGGAGATCTTCCGCGACCTGCGCAAGCGCACCCCGCCGCCGCGCGTGGTGGTGGCCACCAACAGCCTGGCCGCCACCGACAACCCGGTGGTGTATGCGCTGTCCTACAAGTACAAGCGCCGCAACCTGCGCGAACTGGGCTTCGACATCTACGAGTACAAGCCGTTCCCGCTGGATGCGCCGGTGGACTACGCCAACCTGCTGCCGGCGCCGTTGCAGGGCGAGCTGCCGGCCGCGCCGGCCAGCGGCGAAAACGCAGGCGAGCACGGCGGCGGCGATACCGGCAGCGGGCGCAACACGTTGCTGGGCGGCAGCGCCGCCGGACGCAGTTCGCTGCTGGGCAGCGGCAGTGGCGGGCCGTCCGGCAGCCGCGGCGACGGCAGCCAGGTCGCGCGCCGTGTGCTGCGCACCGAGACCCGTCCGTCGTACCTGAGCCGGCGCATCGCCAACCGGCCGCTGCCGGTGACCCGCGAGGGCGCGCGCATGGGCCTGCACGCCAAGTCGCTGGTGGTGGACCGCCGCGTCGGCGTGATCGGCACCCACAACTTCGACCCGCGCAGCGAGACCTACAACACCGAGGGCGCGGTGATCGTCGACGATCCGGCGTTCGCGCAGGCGCTGGCGGCCAGCATCGGCCGCGACATCGAGCCGGAGAATTCCTGGGTGGTGGCGCCGCGGGTCAAGCCGCCGGTGCTGTCGGGCCTGAACTACAGCATGGGCAAGGTCTCCGAGGCGCTGCCGGTGCTGGACTTCTGGCCATGGCGCTACGCCACCGACTACGAATTCCAGCCCGGCCCCGACTGTCCGGCGCCGTTGACCCGGCGCGACCCGGGCTTCCACCGCTGCTACAACGCGGTGGGCGACTTCCCGGAGGTCAACGTCGGCCCCAAGTGGCTGCTGGTGCGGATGTTGACCGCGTTCGGCTCGGGGCTGGTGCCGATTCTTTGAGGGGCGGGGATTGGGGAGTCGGGATTGGGGATTCGTAACAGCGCATCCCTGCGACCGGAGGCCTCGCCTGGCGCGATAATGTCCGTGTCGGGGATGCCGCTCTTGCCAATCCCCAATCCCGACTCCCCAATCCCGGCCCCCAAATGTCCTTTCGCGAACCTGCCGATCTCGCCGTCCTCAACGCCGATTGCCGCGATACCCTGATCGCGCAGTTGGGCATCGTCTTCACCGAGGCCGGGCCGGACTGGCTGCGGGCGACGATGCCGGTGGACGCGCGCACGCGGCAGCCGTACGGGCTGCTGCACGGCGGTGCGTCGGTGGTGCTGGCCGAGACCCTGGGCAGCACCGCCGGCAACCTGTGCGTGGAGCCGGGGCGGATCTGCGTGGGCCTGGAAATCAACGCCAACCACCTGCGCAGCGCGCGCAGCGGCGTGGTCACCGGCACCGCGCGGCCGCTGCACGTGGGCCGGACCACGCAGGTGTGGGAAATCCACATCGAGGACGCGGCCGGCAAGCCGGTGTGCGTGTCGCGGCTGACCCTGGCGGTGGTCGACCGCGGCTGAGCCCGGTGCCGGGCTGAACCCTGCCTCGGCGGTCACGGGCGAGGTGTCTGCGGCCGCGTCTTCGGGGTGACACAATTGTCCGCTAGGCCCCCGCTTCCGGTACCCTTGTTCGAATGAGCGAGTTCTCCCCACCCGCCATGCGCCAATACGGTGGGGCGCTGCGCTGGGTTCGTTACGGCTACCGCGTGCCGCTGCTGGCGCTGCACGTGCTGTTGTCGCTGCCGTTCCTGCTGGTGTGCATGGCGCTGTCGCCCGGCCGCGCCGGCACCGAATCCTTCGGCGACCGCATGGTCTGCTGGTGGTCGACCTGGCTGCTGCGCATCTTCGGCCTGCGCGTGCGCCGCATCGGCGCGCCGCTGCCCAACCCAGTGCTGTTCGTCGCCAACCACGTCAGCTGGATCGACATCGTGATGCTGCACAGCCAGCGCATGATGGGCTTCGTCGCCAAGCGCGAGATCGCCGGGTGGCCGCTGGTCGGCTGGCTGGCCGCGCGCGGGCAGACCATCTTCCACCAGCGCGGCAGCACCGAGTCGCTGGGCGGGGTATTGCAGGCGATGCTGGAGCGGCTGCGCTCCGGCTGCTCGGTCGGTGTGTTCCCGGAAGGGCGCACCCGCGGCGGCCAGGACGTGGGGCCATTCCACGCGCGCATCTTCCAGGCCGCGGTCGAGGCCGAGGTGGCGGTGCAGCCGGTGGCGCTGCGCTACGGCGCCGGCGGCTCCGCACAGCAGATCGTCGCGTTCGGGCCGCACGAGAGTTTCTTCGCCAACTTCCTGCGCCTGCTCGGCGAGCCGGGGCGGGTGGCCGAGGTGCATTTCCTGGAGCCGATCCGGTTGCAGGACGTGGAAGGGCGCCGGCGCATCGCCGAGATCTCGCGCGCGCGCATCGTCACGGCGATGGCACAACCCTGAACAGCGGGACACTGCCGACGCCGCGCTTGACCGATTACTCCAGTCGACAGGCGCAAGCTCGCTGCCCATGAACGCAACCGATTACTCCCCCCCACGCTGGCTGCGCAACCCGCACGTCCAATCGGTACTGGGTTCGAGCCTGCTGCGCGTGCGCCGTGGCGAACAGTTGCTCGCCGCCAGCGGCGCCACCACCACCTCGCACATCCTCGACGGCGGCGACGGCGTGCGCCTGCAGGGCTGGCTCAGCGTGCCGGCCGGCGAAGCGCCGCGCGGCACGGTGCTGCTGCTGCACGGCTGGGAAGGCAGCGCCGATTCCAGCTACATGCGCCTGACCGCGGCGAAGATGCTGGCGCTGGGCTACCAGGTGTTCCGGCTCAACTTCCGCGACCACGGCGGTACCCACCACCTCAACGTGGACCTGTTCCACTCCGAGCGGCTGGATGAAGTGGTCAACGCCGCCTGCGACCTGTGGCAGCGCTTCCCCGCGCCGACCCTGCTCGCCGCCGGCTACTCGCTGGGCGGCAACTTCGCCCTGCGCCTGGCGTTGCGCGCACCGGCCGCGGGGCTGCCGCTGCAGCACGTGGCCGCGGTGTGCCCGTTGCTGGACCCGGCCACCACCATGCAGCGCATCGAGAACGGCCCGCAGTTCTACGACTGGTATTTCCGCCGCAAGTGGCGCGAGTCGCTGCTTCGCAAGCGCGAACTGTTCCCCGACCGCCACGGCTACGACGACGCCACCCTGGCGCTGGACATGCGCGGGCTGATGGCCTGGCTGGCCGAGCGCCATGCCGGCTTCGCCAGCCTGGACGCCTACTTCGACAGCTACTGCATCGCCGGCGAGCGCCTGCAAGGCCTGCGCGTGCCGGCCGACATCCTGATGGCCGAGGACGACCCGGTGATCCCGCTGGACGACTTCCGCAGCTGGCGCCTGCCTGACCTCGCGCGGCTGGAAATCGCCCGCTGGGGCGGGCATTGCGGCTTCATCGAGAACGCGCGCGGTGACGGCTTCGCCGAACGCTGGGTGGCCGAACGGCTGACCGAGGGGCTGGTGGAGGCCTAACCGGCGTTGCGCGCAGGCCGGCGGGCGACCTCGCCCGCGCTGGCGTGCAGCAGGCGGTCAGCAGGGGGGCGCACCGGGATTCCCGGATGCGGCACGCGTCGACGCTCCTTCCGCCGTTCCCGCACCATCACCGCCGTCACCACGTAGCGCTGCCCGGCGCACGGGTCATCTGCGCAGCCCGGCATGCTCGGCACACCTCGCCGTCGCGTCGCCTCAGTCCGCCCGCAGCGTCGGCGACACGGCCGCTTCAGCGAGGCCCGACGCCGCGCGCCGTGCCCGTCGGCTGGCCGCAGGCACCCGCGCAGGGCGGCCCGATGCTCCCGCTACAATGCGGGTTTGCCCCGAGCCGGAACTCCATGCACGAGCCCATTCTCGACGCCCTGCGCCGCCAGGACACCGCCGACGCGCTGCGTCTCGCCCAGACCTGGGCTGCCGAGGCCACCGACGACCCGCAGGCCTTCCGCTGGCTGGCGCTGGCGCAGCAGCAGCACGGCGAGACCGCCGCCGCGCTGGACAGCATCGGCCGTGCGATCGCGCTGGCGCCGGAAGACGCCGGCCTGCACCTGCTGCACGCCGGCATGCTGGTCAGCGCCAACGACTTGGCCCAGGCCGAGGACGCGCTGGCGCAGACCGCGGCGCTGGATCCCAACGAATTCCTCGCCTACGTGATGCGCGCGCACCTGGCGCTGGGCCGCGGAGACCTGGACGAAGTGGAGCGGCTCAGCCGCACCGCCGCGCGCCTGCAACCGGAGCATCCGCAACTGCTCGGCGTGGACGGCATGCTGGCGCTGCGCCGCGGCGACGCCGACCGCGCGCTGGCGCTGCTGTCGCGCGCCAGCAACGCCTTGCCGGAGGATCCGCGGCTGCTCTACGCGTTGGGTTTCGCCTACCTGGACAAGCAGCACTTCGCCTTCGCCGAGACCGCGTTCCGCCGCGTCGCCGCGCTCACCCCGGGCACCAGCGCGGCGATGATGGCGCTGGTCGCGCAGCTGGCCTACCGCCAGGGCCGCCTGGACGACGCCATCACCGCGCTGGAGACGGTGCTGGCCGCTCCGGCCGGCGACACCGCCAACATGCGCCGGCTGGCCGGTGAATACGCCTTGCAGGCCGACCGCCCGGCCGAGGCGCTGGAGCATTTGCGCCGCACCCTGGCGGTGGCGCCGGCCGACCGCCGCACCCTGCACGCCGCGCTGATCGCCTGGCAGCGGCTGGGCACGCTCGACGACGCCCGTGCCACCCTGGAAGCGGCCCTGGCCACCACCACCGACGCCCACGACCTATGGCTGGCGCGGCTGGCGCTGGAGCCGGTGGGCGGCCCCGAGGCGCGCGCGCTGATCGCACGCTGGCAGGCGGCGATGCCGGCGCATGTGCCGGCGCTGGAAGCGCAGCTGCGCGTGCACGACATGGCCGGCGAGCGCGACCAGGGCGAAGCCGTGGCGCAGCGCATCGTGGCGCTGGAACCGGGCCGGCTCAGCGGCGAGGAACGCCTGGTCGAGGCGCTGCTGGAGCGCGGCGAGCACGACGCCGCCATCGACCACGTGCGCGGCCTGATGCAGCGCATGCCCGAACGCGACCGCACCGTGGTGCGGCCGTGGCTGGCGGCGGTGCAGGATGCGGCCGGGCGCCCGGAGGACGCGCTGGCGACCTGGGTGGCCTTCCAGGAGGAACAGCTGCCGCACCGCCTGCCGCTGCCGCCGCTGGGCCAGGCCCCGGCGCAGTGGCCGCCGCTGGGCGCGGTCGATCCGCAGAACCAGGCGCGCCCGCTGTTCGTCTGGGGTCCGCCGGGCAGCGGCGTGGAGCGGGTGATCGCGGTGATCGATGCGGCCAGCCTGGTGCTGCGCGGCGACCGCTTCGGCCCGCAGCCGCCGACCGATGGCCTGCAGCGCTTCCGCAGCGTCGAGGAACTGGACAGCGGCGCCTTGGACGGCGCGGCGCTGGTCGCGGAATGGCGCGCGCAATTGCCGGCGCGCGGCGTCGGCGACGGCAACGTCGTCGACTGGCTGCTGTGGTGGGACAACGCGCTGCTGCGCGCGCTGCGCCCGCACCTGCCCGAGGGGCGGCTGCTTGTGGTGCTGCGCGACCCGCGCGACATGCTGCTGGACTGGCTGGCCAACGGTGCCCCGGCGCCGCTGGGCCTGGCCTCGCCGGAGACCGGCGCGCAATGGCTGGCGGCGGTGCTGGCGCAGGTCGCCGACCTGCACGAACAGGAACTGTATCCGCACCATCTGGTGCGCCTGGACGGCACCGAGCACGATCCGGCCGGCGTGGCGGCGGCGCTGGAGCAGGCGTTCGGCGTGGCGTTCCCGACCATCGCCACGGTCGGCCCGCCACGCCTGGCTGCCGGCCATTGGCGTGCCTATGCCACGCCGCTGGCCGCCGCGTTCGCGCTGCTGACGCCGGTGGCGGTGCGCCTTGGCTACCCTGAAACCTGATTCCCCAAGGAGATTCACGCATGCGTCTTCGCAGTGACAGCATCCAGCCGGGTCAGCCCATTGCCGCGACCTACGCGATGGGCCAGGCCGACGGCTTCGGCGGCAACCGCAATCCCCACCTGGCCTGGGACGCGGTGCCGGCCGGCACCCAGTCCTTCGTGCTGCTGTGCGTCGATCCGGACGTACCGACCGTGGCCGAGATGGTCGGCCGCGACGATGTGCAGATCCCGGTCGAACAACCGCGCACCGAATTCGTGCATTGGGTGGCGGTGGACCTGCCGGCCGACCTGCGCGAGATCGCCGAAGGCAGCGCCAGCGACGGCGTGGCGACCAAGGGCAAGCAGCCACCGCCCGGCCTGGCGGGCGCGCGGCAGGGGTTGAACAGTTACACCGACTGGTTCGCCGGCGACGCGGCGATGGGCGGCGACTACTACGGCTACGACGGCCCGTATCCACCGGCCAACGACCTGCGCGTGCACCGGTACTTCTTCCGCCTGTTCGCCCTGGACGTGGCGCAGCTCGACGTGCCGACACGCTTCACCGCCGCCGACGCCCTGCGCGCGATGCAGGGCCACGTGCTGGCCGAAGCCAGCCTGCACGGCACCTACAGCCTCAATCCGGCGGCGAAGTAAGCCCCTCTCCCTCCGGGAGAGAGGTTGGGATGAGGGTCCGGCGCGCGCAGCGCCTCGCCGATCTGTCATTGCGAGGCTTCGCTCGTACCCTCATCCGCCCCTGCGGGGCACCTTCCCCCGAAAAGGGGGCGATGGTCCCGGGGAGAGAAGGGAGACGCCGAAGCCCCTCTCCCCTCGGGAGAGGGGTTGGGGTGAGGGTCCGGGGCGCGCAGCGCCTCGCCGATCTGTCATTGATAGGCTTCGCGCGTACCCTCATCCGCCCCTGCGGGGCACCTTCCCCCGAAAAGGGGGCCGTGGTCCCGATGGGAGAAGGGATAAGCCAGAGCCCCTCTCCCGCCGGGAGAGGGGTTGGGGTGAGGGTCCGGCGCGCGCAGCGCCTCGCCGACTCAAACCCTCAGGCCGCCGGCAACCACAGCAGCAACGCCGCGCCCAGCACGATGCGGTACACCGCGAAGGCGGTGAAGCGGTGCGACTTGATGTAGCCCAGCAGCCACTTCACCACCACGAAGCCGGTGACCATCGAGGCGACGAAGGCCAGCGCCACGTCGCCCCAGTTCTCGCTGCCCAGGCCGCCGTCCTTGTACAGCTCCAGGAACGAATACGCGCTGGCCGCGAACATGGTCGGGATGCCGACCAGGAAGGCGAACTCGGCCGCGGCCGAGCGCTTGCTCAGGCCCAGCAGCATCGCCAGGAAGATCGTCGCCGCCGAGCGCGAGGTGCCGGGGAACACGCCGGCCACCACCTGCGCCAGGCCGACCGCGATGGCCACCGTCCAGGTCACCGTCTCGCGCTCCGGCATGCGCGCAGCGAAGTACTCGGCCACCAGCATCCACACGCCGCCGATCACCAGCGCCCAGGCCACCGGCTGCACGCTGTCGGGCAACTGCCAGCCGGCCTTGCGGACGATGAGACCGACCACCGCGGTCACCAGGAAGGCAGCGCCCAGCTTGAACGCGTAGTCGCGGTTGGCGCGGTCGCCCAGGCCGGTGGCCAGATCCCACAGGCGCTGCCGGAACACCAGGGTGGTGGCCAGGATCGCGCCGGCCTGGATCACGATGTTGAAGAAGTCGGACCGGTGGCCGAGCCAGCGCTCGGCGATCAACAAGTGCCCGGTGCTGGAGATGGGCAGGAATTCGGTCAGGCCTTCGATGATGCCCAGCAGCAGGGCCGACAACAGATCGCTCATGGAGGAGAGGGTCGCTTTGGGGGAGGGGAAGCTGCGCAAGGATAGAGCATCCGCCTTTCGCACAAATTTGGTGCGTTCAGGTGTGAATGCACCAAGAAAGTGCAGTGCATTTGCATCCTTCGCGTGCACGCTTCAGCAGAATCAAGGGCTTGTGAGTGCCACACGCTTGGCATGGCGATTGCTGATACTCGCCCACGCCCTTCACAACCCGAGGTTGCATCGAATGTCTGCGGAAACTATTGAGAAGCTGGTCAAGGACAACAAGATCGAGTTCGTCGACCTGCGCTTCGTCGACATGCGCGGCGTGCAGCAGCACGTCACCTTCCCGGTCAGCATCATCGAGCCGGCGCTGTTCGAGGAAGGCAAGATGTTCGACGGCAGCTCGATCGCCGGCTGGAAGGGCATCAACGAGTCGGACATGGTCCTGCTGCCCGACGCCGACACCGCCTTCGTCGATCCGTTCATGGCCGATCCGACCCTGGTGCTGACCTGCGACATTCTCGATCCGGCCACCATGCAGAGCTACGGCCGCGACCCGCGCGGCGTGGCCAAGCGCGCCGAGGCCTACCTGAAGTCCAGCGGCATCGCCGACCAGGCGTTCTTCGGCCCGGAGCCGGAATTCTTCATCTTCGACGGCGTGCGTTTCGGCAACGAGATGGGCCACACCTTCTTCAAGATCGATTCGGAAGAAGCGGCCTGGAGCAGCGGCAGCAAGATCGAAGGCGGCAACAGCGGCTACCGTCCGGCGGTCAAGGGCGGCTACTTCCCGGTACCGCCGACCGACTCGCTGCAGGACCTGCGCGCCGAGATGTGCAAGACCCTGGAGCAGGTCGGCATCGAAGTCGAAGTGCACCACCACGAAGTGGCCACCGCCGGCCAGTGCGAGATCGGCACCAAGTTCAACTCGCTGGTGAAGAAGGCCGACGAGCTGATGATGATGAAGTACATCATCAAGAACGTCGCCTACCGCAACGGCAAGACCGCGACCTTCATGCCCAAGCCGATCGTCGGCGACAACGGCTCGGGCATGCACGTGCACCAGTCGCTGGCCAAGGGCGGCACCAACCTGTTCTCCGGCGACGGCTACGGCGGCCTGTCGCAGATGGCGCTGTGGTACATCGGCGGCATCTTCAAGCACGCCAAGGCGATCAACGCCTTCACCAACTCCGGCACCAACAGCTACAAGCGTCTGGTCCCGGGCTTCGAGGCGCCGGTGATGCTGGCCTACTCGGCACGCAACCGCTCGGCCTCGTGCCGCATTCCGTGGGTGTCCAACCCGAAGGCGCGCCGCATCGAGATCCGCTTCCCGGATCCGCTGCAGTCCGGCTACCTGACCTTCGCCGCGCTGATGATGGCCGGCCTGGACGGCATCAAGAACCAGATCGACCCGGGCGCGCCCAGCGACAAGGATCTGTACGACCTGCCGCCGGAAGAGGAGAAGCAGATCCCGCAGGTGTGCTCCAGCCTCGACCAGGCGCTGGAAGCGCTGGACGCCGACCGCGAGTTCCTCAAGGCCGGCGGCGTGTTCACCGACGACTTCATCGACGGCTACATCGCGCTGAAGATGCAGGAAGTGACCAAGTTCCGCGCGGCCACGCACCCGCTGGAATACCAGCTGTACTACGCCAACTGAGTTCCACGCGCGGCGATGGCGAAGGCTTCCCCTCCCTCCTTCGCCATCGCCGCCACCTGCCCGGCTGGGGAGCCGCGCAGGTGGTCCGCGCCCACCATCGCGTCATCGAGTGTCCAGGGGATGGACCGCGCAACAGAGCGCTTGCGTGCCGTGGGCCACGTTCCCTCCCACGTCGCCGTCGCCGCCGCACCTTGGGTGCGGTGGGCCACGGCGTGATCCACGGAACGCATCGCGCAGCAGCACCCGCGCCGTTCGCGGCGCGGTCGATGGGCCCAGTGCCGGTCGGCCTTCGGCGGCCGGTTCCTTCCACCAACGGGGTATGCGCATGAAACTGATCACCGCCATCATCCGGCCATTCAAGCTCGACGAGGTCCGCGAGGCCTTGTCGCAGGCTGGGGTGTCCGGCATCACCGTCACCGAGGTCAAGGGCTTCGGTCGGCAGAAGGGCCACACCGAGTTGTATCGCGGTGCCGAGTACGTCGTCGACTTCCTGCCCAAGATCAAGATCGAGACCGTGGTGACCGACGAGCGTCTGGACGCCGTGGTCGAGGCGATCCAGGGCGCGGCCGGCACCGGCAAGATCGGCGACGGCAAGATCTTCGTCACCGCCATCGAGCAGGTCGTCCGCATCCGTACCGGCGAAATCGGCGCCGATGCGCTCTAACCCCACCTTGGAGCCCTTCATGAAGACAGGTCTGTTCGCCGGGTGGAAGGCCCGGTTCTACGCGGTATGCATGCTGATGCTGGTCAGCGCGATGGCGGTCGGCATCCCCGGCAAGGCGTTCGCCCAGGCCGAAACCACCCCGGCGCCGACGCCGGACGTGGTCACCGAACAACTGACGCCACCGCCCGCACCGGCCGCCGCGCCGGCCGCGGCCACGCCGGCGCCGGTGGTGGACAAGGGCGACGTCGCCTGGATGCTCACCTCCACGCTGCTGGTGCTGCTGATGGTGGTGCCCGGCCTGGCGCTGTTCTATGGCGGCATGGTCCGCGCCAAGAACGTGCTGTCGGTGCTGATCCAGGTCGGCGTGGTGTTCTCGCTGATCGCGGTGCTGTGGGTGGTGTACGGCTACAGCCTGGCGTTCGCCGACGGCGGGCCGTTCATCGGCACGCTGCACAAGGCGCTGCTGGCGGGCGTCGACACCACCACGCTGGCCGACACCTTCTCCAAGGGCTTCAAGCTGCCGGAGTACGTGTTCGTCGCCTTCCAGCTGACCTTCGCCGGCATCACCGGTGCGCTGATCGTCGGCGCCTTCGCCGAGCGGGTGAAGTTCGCCGCGGTGCTGCTGTTCGTGGTCATCTGGTTCACCTTCGGCTACCTGCCGCTGGCGCACATGGTGTGGTCGGCCCCCGGCTTCCTGTTCGGCAAGGGCGCGCTGGACTTCGCCGGCGGCACCGTGGTCCACATCAACGCCGGCGTGGCCGGTCTGGTCGGTTCGTACTTCGTCGGCAAGCGCCTGGGCTTCGGCCACACCGCGCTGAAGCCGCACAACGTGACCCTGACCTTCGTCGGCGCCTCGCTGCTGTGGGTGGGCTGGTTCGGCTTCAACGCCGGCTCGGCGCTGGAAGCCAACGCCACCGCCGCACTGGCCTTCCTCAACACCCTGCTGGCCACCGCCGCGGCGGTGCTGGCCTGGTCGCTGACGGAGAAGGTGATCAAGGGCAAGTCCTCGGCGCTGGGCGTGGCCTCGGGCATGGTCGCCGGCCTGGTCGGCATCACCCCGGCCGCCGGCACCGTGGGGCCGTTCGGTGCCATCGCCATCGGCGTGGCCGCCGGCGTGATCTGCGTGTGGGGCGTGACCGGGCTGAAGAAGCTGCTCAATGCCGACGACACCCTGGACGTGTTCGGCGTGCACGGCGTCGGCGGCATCGTCGGTGCGATCCTCACCGGCGTGTTCACCGACAAGGCGCTGGGCGGCATGGGCTACGCCGAGGGCGTGACCATGGGCCACCAGGTGCTGGTGCAGGCCGAAGGCGTGCTGATCACCGTCGGCTGGATCGGCGTGGTCTCGGTGGTCGGCTTCCTGATCGCCAAGCTGGTGATCGGCCTGCGCGTGCCGGAAGACGCCGAGCGCGAGGGTCTGGACATCACCTCGCATGGCGAATCGGCCTACGAGTCCTGAGCTTCGCCGGCCCGCGACGGCGGTCGCGGGCCTTGTCGCAGTACGTGGGTCCGGCACTGGTGGCCGGTCCACGCGACCGCGGCCTTCGCCGGCGCTTCCTGGGGGGAAGCGCCGGCCATTCTCAAAAGATCGAGGTATTCCGCGTGGCCATTCGCCTCGCCACACCCCCGGCTTTCCGCAAGATTCCTGGTTGCGTCGTGATGCAGGGCCGGGTGGCACCGCCCACTGGTTGGCAGGCGGCCGCGCGCCGCGCCATCCGCAAGGGCAGGGGCCGCGCCATGCGCCGCTCGCCCGTGCCGCCCGCCTGGCTTTGCACTACATTGGTGCAATGGCCATGAACACCACGCCGCCCCCTCTTTCCGCCCTTGGCACCCCGGTGGTCTGGGCCGATACCGACGGCCGCCTGCGCGGCGCCAATCCCGCTTTCGCGCGCTGGCTCGGGGTCAGCGTGCGGCGCCTGCTCGACCAGCCGCTGGCCTCGCTGGAAGTGCAGGGCGATGCCCTCGCACGGTTCCTGCGCAACGACGAGCGCGACGTGCTGCGCCTGCACCGCATGGCCCTGGCCGTGCCCGGCGAGCCGCCGCGCTTCGCCGAGGGCTGGCTGTCGCGGCTGGACGACGGCGGCTGGCTGCTGGAAGCGCACCCGGTCGACGAGTTCCCCACGCTGGACCCGGCGCAGGCCCTGCCGAACGCGCTCAGCGCGGCGCTCAAGGGCCTGGCCCACGAACTGCGCAATCCGCTGGCCGGGCTCAAGGGCGCCGCGCAGCTGCTGGCGCGCCGCGCCCAGCACCGCGACGAGGACGAGCGCGAACTGATCGAGCTGATCGGCGCCGAGATCGAGCGCCTCAACAGCCTGCTTGACCAGTTGCTGTCGCCGGCGCCGGCGCGCCCGCACGCCATGCTCAACATCCACGCGGTGCTGGAGCGGGTGCTGCGCCTGGCCGAGAACGAAGGCGGCTGGTCGGTGCGCCTGCAGCGCGATTACGACCCCAGCATTCCCGAATTCCTCGGCGATGCCGACCGCCTCACCCAGGCGGTGTGGAACCTGGTGCGCAACGCGATCCAGGCCGGCGCCGCGCAGGTCACCTTGCGCACCCGCGTCGAGCACGGCCAGCGCATCCGCGATCGCGTGCACGCGCGCGGCCTGCGCCTGGAGATCGTCGACGACGGCCGCGGCGTGCCCGAGGAACTGGCCGAGCACCTGTTCCTGCCGCTGGTCAGCGGCCGCGCCGAAGGCAGCGGCCTGGGCCTGGCGCTGGCCCAGCAGGTGGCGCGCGAGCATGCCGGCTCGCTGACCTACCGCTCCCGCCCCGGCCACACCGTGTTCACCCTGCTGCTGCCGCAGCGCGCAGCGGACACCGATTAGGAGCACTGCGATGACCGACTCCCTGCAAGGAACGCAACGTATCTGGGTGGTCGACGACGACCGTTCGGTGCGCTTCGTGCTGTCCACCGCGCTGCGCGACGCCGGCTACAGCGTCGATGGCTTCGACAGCGCCGCCGCCGCGCTGCAGGCGCTGGCGCAGCGGCCCATGCCCGACCTGCTGTTCACCGACGTGCGCATGCCCGGCGACGACGGCCTGGTGTTGCTGGACAAGCTCAAGGCCGCGCACCCGCAACTGCCGGTGATCGTGATGTCGGCCTACACCGACGTGGCCAGCACCGCCGGCGCGTTCCGTGGCGGCGCCCATGAATTCCTGTCCAAGCCGTTCGACCTGGACGACGCGGTGGCGCTGGCCGCGCGCGCGCTCCCGGATGCCGGCAGCGCCATCGCCGCGGTGCCGGCGGCGGCGCCGGCCGGGCAGGGCAGCACCGAACTGATCGGCGACACCCCGGCGATGCGCGCGCTGTTCCGTGCCATCGGCCGGCTGGCGCAGGCGCCGCTGTCGGTGCTGATCAACGGCGAGACCGGCACCGGCAAGGAACTGGTCGCGCACGCGCTGCACACCGAGTCGCCGCGCGCGCGCAAACCGTTCGTCGCGCTCAACACCGCGGCCATCCCGGCCGAACTGCTGGAGAGCGAACTGTTCGGCCACGAGGCCGGCGCCTTCACCGGGGCGCAGCGCCGCCACATCGGCCGCTTCGAGCAGGCCGACGGCGGCACCCTGTTCCTGGACGAAATCGGCGACATGCCGCTGCCGCTGCAGACCCGGCTGCTGCGCGTGCTGGCCGAGAACGAGTTCTTCCGCGTCGGCGGGCGCGAACTGATCCGGGTCGACGTGCGGGTCATCGCCGCCACCCACCAGGACCTGGAAGCGCTGGTCGAACAGGGCCGCTTCCGCGCCGACCTGCTGCACCGCCTGGACGTGGTGCGGCTGCAGTTGCCGCCGCTGCGCGAACGCCGCGCCGACGTGCCGCAACTGGCCGAGAACTTCCTGGCGATGGCCGCGCGCAAGCTCGACACCCCACCCAAGCGGCTGGCGCCGGCGGCGCTGGACGCGCTGCGTGCCTATCCGTGGCCGGGCAACGTGCGCGAACTGGAGAACGTGTGCTGGCGCCTGGCCGCGCTGGCGCCGGCGGAGATCATCGATGCCGGCGATGTCGAGGCCGCCCTGCTGCGTGGCGGCCGCCGCGAGCGCAGCGGCGACGGCGGCGAATGGGACGCGCAGCTGTCGGCCTGGGCGCAGCAGCGCCTGTCCGACGGTGCCGAGGGCCTGCATGCCGAGGCCCGCGAACGCTTCGACAAGGCGTTGCTGGAAGTGGCGTTGCGCTTCACCCAGGGCCGCCGCGCCGAAGCCGCCGCCCGCCTGGGCGTGGGCCGCAACACCGTCACCCGCAAGCTGGGGCCTGGGCGGCGGCGGCGCTGAGGGGCGGGATTGGGCATTCGGGATTGGGGATTGGCAACGGCGATTCCGTGCGCGGGCGGGTGTCGCCCGCTGCATGGGACGCGTGCTGCGGCATGGCGGCAGAGGCCATCGCACCGAATCGCGTGGCGCTAAGCTCCTGCGAATCCCCAATCCCCAATCCCCAATCCCGCCCGATTAGACTGCGCCCCGTGCGCCTTCATGGGGTCTGCACGGCCGCCCCTCTAGTTTCGCCCTGCCACAGGAGTCGATGTCGATGCGTTATGGATTGCCCCTCGCCGCGAGTGCCTTGTTGATGCTGGCCGCGTGCAGCAGCGCGCCGCCCAAGGCCCCGCCGCCGCCGCCCAAGGCGCCGCCGCTGCCCAGCGCCGGCACCGTGCAGCAGGCGCAGGCCGTGCTGGCGCCGGCCTCCGGCAGCCTGGTCAGCGGCAAGCTGTCGCTGGTCGCCTCCCCCGGTGGCGTGCGCATCACCGGCACCCTCGGTGGCCTGCAGCCCAACCACAGCTTTGCCTTCCACGTGCACGAGCGCGGCGATTGCAGCGCGGCCGATGCCAGCAGCGCCGGTGGCCACTTCAATCCGCTCGGCGCGCCGCACGGCCGCGCCGGCAACGGCCCGCACCACGCCGGCGACATGGACAACCTCAACGCCACGGCAGACGGCACCGCGCAGATCGACGTGCTGCTGCACGGCGTGGTGCTTGGCGGCGGCGCGGCCAACGACATCGTCGGCCGCGCCCTGGTCGCGCATGCCGATCCGGACGACTACCACAGCCAGCCGGCCGGCAACGCCGGCGCACGCGTGGCCTGCGGCGTGATCCGCCCGCTGCGCTGACCTCGCATCGCTACTTCCGCCCGGGTCCGCCTGGGAGGTCCGTCCGCATTCCGCGGCTCTGCAACGAAGGAGAACCCCCGTGCGTCGTACCCTTCCCAGTCTGCTGTTCCTGGCCACCACCCTGGCGCTGAGCGCCTGCAAGCGCGAAGAACCCGCCACCACCCCGGCGGCGACCCCCGAACCCGCCGCGGCGCCGGCCGCGAGCGCACCGCCGGCCGCGACCAACGCCACCGGCAGCGCCAGCGCCGCGCTCAGCCCGACCCAGGGCAACGAAGTGGCCGGCGAGGTCAAGTTCACCACCGTCGACGGCGCGGTGCACGTCACCGGCACCATCACCGGGCTCAAGCCCAACAGCGAGCACGGCTTCCACATCCATGAGTTCGGCGATTGCAGCGCGCCCGACGGCAGCAGCGCCGGCGGCCACTTCAACCCGGCCAAGACCGAGCACGGCCAGGTCGGCAGCGATCCGCACCACGGCGGCGACATGCCCAACCTCAAGGCCGACGCCGAGGGCAAGGCGACCATCGATGCGGCGGTGTCCAACAACGTCAACATCGGCAAGGGCGACGGCTTCGACATCCTCAACCACGCGGTGATCGTCCACGCCGACCCGGACGACTACAAGAGCCAGCCCACCGGCAACGCCGGCGGCCGCTTGGCCTGCGGCGTGATCAAGGGCGACGCGGCGGCTGCGCCGGCTGCGGCCGGTAGCCACTAAGCGCTTCGCGGCGCTGGCGACGGCAGTGATGCCGTCGCCGGTGTCGTATACCGGTGTATCCAGGATGCAGTGACGCGCTGCGGACGCAGTTGCGATCCCAGGATCGGGATTGTCCCAGCAATGACGCACCGCGACTTGCGCGACGCGTCTCGCCGCTCAGGCCGCCAGCAACGCCTGCTTCGCGTCCTGCCCGCTCTCGCAGTGCACGTACAGCACCGGCAGGCCGTGGGCCTCAAGCACCGCGGCCAGTTGCCGCTGGCGCGCCAGGTATTGCTCGTAGACTCGCTGCAGGCGCTCGCAGTCCTGGCGGTCGTACGCATAGTGCGCGCACCAGCTGGCCGGATCGAACAAGGCCATGCGCACCTCGCCGCCGCGGTAGCGCAGCAGCGGCTCGGGCGGGGCCTGCAGCCATTCTTCCTGGTCCGGCGCCAGCAACGCGGTCTCGATCAGCGGCCACAGCGGTGCCAGACCCTGGTTGTCGTACTGCATCGACATCATCGCCGCCAGGTCGTGGCCGGTCAGGTAGCGGGCGTGCTCGATCTCCGCGCCAAACCCCTGCTGCGCGAGCAGCGCGGTATCGGCCTGGGCCATGCCCTGCGCCAGCAACACGTCCTCCAGCGCCTCGGCCACGGCCTGCACGGTGTCGGCCGGGCCGCTGAGCAGGAACGGCACCACCCGCAACGCGCCGCCGCGCAGGCCGGCGTCTGCCTGGAACGGCAGCGGCACGCTGCCGTCGGCATCGGTGCCGAAGGCCAGCAGCCGCGGGCCGTCGTGACGGCCGGGCGCGCGGGCAGCGAGTTCCTCCAGGCGCCGGTGCAGCGGCCAGCCCGGACGCAGGGCTTCGGCCGGATCGAAGTGCGCGCCGGCCAGGCTCAGTTCCAGCTCGCGCACCGCCGGCACCAGCTGTGCCAGGTCGCGGCCGACCTTTTCGGCCAGCTCGGCGGCCTGCGCGTGCGGCAGCGCCGGATGCGCCGGTTCGCGCCCGGAGGACAGTTCCAGGGCGATGACCCCGTGGGCGTGGCGAGTGGCGAAGGCTTGGGTCATGGGGATTGGCGGTTGGCCCGTCGCGGGCGCATAGCTACACTCGCTTCATTATGCCTGCGCTAACGTGCAGGCCATGTCCCCGACTCCCCTCGCGCGAGGTAATCCCATGCCAGCAGCCCGTCCCGTCGCCATTCTCGGCGGCGTCCGCATTCCGTTTTGCCGGCAGAACACGGCGTATGCGGATGTCGGGAATCTCGGCATGTCGGTGCGCACGCTGGGCGCGCTGGTCGAGCGTTACGGGCTGCACGGGCAGCAACTGGGCGAAGTGGCGATGGGCGCGGTGATCAAGCATTCCAGCGACTGGAACCTCGGCCGCGAGGCCGCGCTGTCCTCCGGGCTGTCGCCGCTGACCCCCGGCATCACCCTGCAGCGCGCCTGCGGCACCAGCCTGGACAGCATCATCACCGTGGCCAACAAGATCGCGCTGGGGCAGATCGAGTCGGGCATCGGCGGCGGCTCGGACACCACCTCCGAGGTGCCGATCGTCTACGGGAAGAAGCTGCGCGCGCGGCTGCTGGCGGCCAACCGCGCCAAGAGCACCGGCGACAAGCTGCGCGCGCTGACCCGCGGCTTCAAGTTCGCCGAACTCAAGCCCGAGTTCCCGGGCGTGGCCGAGCCGCGCACCGGCAAGAGCATGGGCGACCACTGCGAGGACATGGCCAAGCAGTGGAACATCTCGCGCGATTCGCAGGACGCCTGGGCGGTGTCTTCGCACCACAAGCTGGCCACCGCCTACGAGCGCGGCTTTTTCGCCGACCTGATCGCGCCGTTCCGCGGCGTGGAGCGCGACAACATCCTGCGCGCGGATACCTCCCTGGAGAAGCTGGCGACGCTGAAGCCGGCGTTCGACAAGGTCAGCGGCCGCGGCACCCTGACCGCGGCCAACTCGACCCCGCTGACCGATGGCGCCGCGGCCGTGTTGCTGGCCTCGGAAGAATGGGCGCAGGCGCATGGCCACGTGCCGATGGCCTACCTGCGCGATGCGCAGGTGTCGGCGGTGGATTTCGTGCACGGCGAAGGCCTGCTGATGGCGCCGACCGTGGCCGTCCCGGAGATGCTCAAGCGCCACGGCCTGCGCCTGCAGGACTTCGACATCTACGAGATCCACGAGGCCTTTGCCGCGCAGGTGCTGTGCACGCTGCGCGCCTGGGAGAGCGAGGACTACTGCCGCACCCGGCTGGGCCTGGAGGCGCCGCTGGGGCAGATCGATCCGGCCAAGATCAACCCGGTGGGCTCGTCGCTGGCCACCGGCCATCCGTTCGCCGCGACCGGCGCACGCATCGTCGCCACCGTCGCCAAGCAACTGGTCGAACGCGGCGGCGGCCGCGCGCTGATCTCGATCTGCACCGCCGGCGGCATGGGCGTGGTGGCGATCGTCGAACGCTGACCCCCCGGCCGGCGCGTGCCGGCATCCCCACGGGACGCGCCGGCGCGCCATCCGCCGGTCCTTGCACGTTGGCGCCGCCGGCGCTTACTGCGCTGCATCCGTCGCGCTACCATGCCCGCCGATTCGCCTGCGCCACGCGGGCGACACGGCGCGCAGGGGGCGCAGGCCATGACCGAGCAGGGCAGTTTCAATCCGTACCAGGCGCCCAGCGTCGCCAGCCCGTCCAGCCTGCCGCCGCCGGTGCCGGGCGAGACGTTGTGGCGCGATGGCACGGAGTTGCTGTGCCTGCGCGATGCGCCGTTCCCGCCGCACTGCGTGAAGTGCGGGGCGGCGCTGCGCAACGACGAACTCAAGAAGCGCACCTTCTACTGGCACGCGCCGGGCTGGTACGCGCTGATCCTGGTGAGCATCCTGGTCTATGCGATCGCGGCGCTGGTCGCGCGCAAGCGCAGCAGCCATATGCTCGGGATGTGCGCGGCGCATCGGCGTCGGCGCAACCGGTACATCGTGTTGATCGCCGGTGCCTTCCTGGTTGGTCCCCTGCTGGGATTCGCCGTCGGCGGCGAGAGCGGGTTCTGGCTGGGAGGTGCCGTGTTCCTGGTGATGATGATCTGGGGCATGTTCGGCGCGCGCATCCTGGTGCCGCGGCGCATGGACGAGCGCTACGCGCGCTACAAGGGCCTGGCACCCGCGTTCCTGGCGCGCCTGCCGGCGCTGCCGCCGGCCTTGCGGCGCTGAGCGGCCGGACGCGGGCGGTCTGCCGGCGCCCGCGGATGCTGTACGGCGACGTCGGTGCGGATGCTTGAGGCGCGGGTGGCATGGTCACGCGACGTTAGTCCTAACCCTGACGCGCTACCGGGATCTCGCCCTCGCGCGTCGGTCTCGGCGCGAGACGGCCGTGCTGCCGTGTTTGGTGACAGCCATGAGGCGCTTTCGCCACGGATCAGCGTGATGCGGCGTCGTCTGGTAGGCGTGGCTTTGGGAAGAGCCGGAAGCGTCCTGTAGGAGCGGCTTCAGCCGCGACGCGCTTCACCGGGAACGCCCGTCGCGGCTGAAGCCGCTCCTACAAGCACACCAACTGCTGTTCGATTGAGGAGAAGCAGTTTATTGGCGCTGTCTTTTCGCTACGACGGGCATTACCGAACAGGCGCGTCGTGGCTGATCCCGAAAGAGGACCAAGAGCCGCTCCTGCCCCGCGTGCTTACCGGACTCAACCCTCCAGCCGCGGGAAGCCATGGTCGTCGCGGCGTTCCGTGCTGTCCGGCGCCGGCGCGATCGGGGGTACCGGCGCGACCGGCTCGGGCAGCGGCTGGGCGAGCTCGCCGCGCTGCACGCGCAGCGCATTGGCGTAGCAGCGCTGCGCCGCGAGCATGTCGCCGGCGTCGGCATAGCCGTCGCCGAACACTTCCCAGGCCTCGGCGCCGGCACCCAGCGCCAGCGCGCGGTGCAGGAATTCCTCCGCCTGCGGCCACTGCTGCTGGCGGCTGGCCAGGCGCGCCAGGGTCAGCAACAGCGCCGGGCTGTCCGGATGCGCCTGCAGCCAGCGCTGCGCGCTGGCGCGGCGCGAATCGTACTTCTCCACCGGCAGGCGTCCGTACAGCGCGGCCAGGCCTTCGTCCCAGCGCGTGTCCAGCGCCTGTTCCAGGCTGCGCAGCGCCGCATCGTCCCAGCGCAGGGCGGCCGCGCGCACCGCGTAGGCGGCGACCACCGCCGGCTCGCTGCGCAGCGATTTGGGCAGGCTCTCCCAGCGCTCGGCCAGGGCATTGGCATCGGCGGCCTGGTCCAGCGAGGCCGCGGCCAGGCGCGTTTCCAGCGTCGCGATCGCCTCCAGCGGCAACGCCTGCTGCTGGCGGATCGCGCCGAGCTGTCCGTAGGCCTCGCCGGCACGACCGATGCGGGTCAGCGCCTCGGTGCGCAGCAACAGCCCACGCGGCGGCAGCGGCTGCGCCGCGGCCACGTCCAGCGCATTGATCGCATCGACCGGGCGTTGCTGCTCCAGATGCAGTTCGGCCAGCAGCAACGCATGCGCGGCGGCATCGCGTTCGGCCAGGCGCCGCAGGTGGCGCTCGGTCGCCTCGCGGTCGCCGCGCGCATCGGCTGCGCGCACCGCGGCGATCAGGGCGATGGCGCTGACCTCGGGGTCTTCGGCGGCGGCGTTGAGTTGCTTCTCGGCCCGCGTCCACTGGCCGGCGTGGGCGGCGGCCAGACCGTCGAGCAGGCGCGCGCGCGACTGCTTGCGGCGGCGCCGGCCCCAGGCACGGAACGGGAAACTGAGCACGTTCCACACCAGCCACAGCGCCAGGAACGCGATCACCAGCAGCAGCGAGGCCTGCGGCAGCGAGGCGATGTAGTCGGTGCCGCCGACGCGCACGATCACCTCGCCGAGCTGGCGCACCTGGTCCTGCCCCAGCCATTGCGCACCGATCACGCCCAGCGCGATGACGATCAACAGCACGATCAGGGAACGGAGGGATTTCATGACGGGCTCCTTGCGTCGCGCATCGCGCGCAACTGTTGCAGGGTGGTTCCGAGTTCGGGAATGGTCGGGCGCAGATCGGCATTGGCCAGGGTGCGCAGCGCGGCGCGGCGTTCACGCAGCTGCGGCGACTCCGGCCACAGCCGCGACAGCCAGCGCCCGGCGCCGGCCAGGGCGCTGCGATAGCCACGCGTGTCACCGCGTTCCAGCGCCGCGCGCGCCAGGGTCAGGTCGAGCTGCAGCGCGTCGTGGGCCGAGACCCGCTCGGAACTGGCGACCAACACACCGCCCTGCGAGGGCCGGATCTTCACCAGCGGCGCCAGCAGGCGCTGCCACAGCGGCTGTTGCGCGTTCTCCGGCAATTGCGTCGGCAGGGTGGCGAGGCTGGCGGCAAAGGCATCCAGTTGCGCGGCCAGGCGTGCCTGCGGTCCGTCGCCCAGCGCGTCCAGCGCAGTGCGTTCCTGCAGCAGCGCCTGGCGCAGGTTGAGGAATTGCGGATCGTCGATGCCGTCCAGCACACCACTGGCCAGCGCGTAGGCACGCCGCGCGCCGGCCGCATCGCCGGCCAGCAGCAGCCGCTGCTGGCCCTGGTTGAGCAGCAGTTCGACCTCGTCCAGGCGCAACGCCTGCGCGCCGTGGCGGTTGGAATCGGCGAGCTTGGCGACATTGGCCTCCAGCAGTGCGCTGCGCTGGCTCAGGCCGAGCATCTCGTCGCGCAGCACACGGTTGGTGCTGGCCGCGTCCTGCAGCCGCTGCGCGGTGGCGCGCTGGTCGCGGCGCAGGCTGTCCTGGGCCTGCTGCAAGGCCTGCAGTTGCTGCTGCAGGTCCGACTGCTGGGCCAGTTCGCGCGCGCTGCGCGCCTGCCACCAATCCCAGCCACGCCAGCCGGCGAACGCCAGCGCGGCCAGCGTGGCGAGCACCAGCAGCAACCAGATCCAGCGTGTGGAACGGCGAGGCGTGATCGGGATTTCGTCGGTCATCGGCAGCGTCCTGGGGGCCGTCGCCCGTCGCGAGCAAGGCGGCGGTCGGCGCGGCACCGCCGGAGCATGGCGTGAGCGGCACTGCGGCCGCAAGCCGGGCGGCGGTCCGCGTTCAGCGAGGTGGCGAGCGCGTTACGATCGCGACCGCTGCGGCGACCAACTGCTGCGGCATCGGCCCGGCCGCCTGCGCGACGTCGACGAAGCCCAGGTCCGCGGCAAGGGTGGCCAGGCGTGCGCTGGCTGCGACGACCGGACGCGTGCGCCAAGCCTGCGCCAGTTCTTCCGGCAATTGTGCCAGCAGCTGTTGCAGGGCCTCGCCGCTGCTCAGCGCCAGCACGCCGGGCGGCGCCGCACGCAGGCGGGCCAGGTCGGCCGCACGCAGTCGTACCGGTTCGCGCACGTACACGTCGGCGCGCAGCAGCGGGGTGCCGCGCGCCTGCAGGTGCGCGGCGATCAGGCCGCGGCCGCCGGGGGCGGTGATCAGTCCCACCGGCAGGTCGTGCGCGGCCAGTTCCGGCAGCGCCAGCAGGCCGTCGCTGTCCATCCGCGCCGGCGTCGCCACTTCGGTGATGCCGTGCTGGCGCAAGGCGCGCGCCGTGCCTGCGCCCACCGCCAGCCAGCGCTGGCCGGGCTGTGCCGCCAGCGGCTGCAGCGCCGCGGCGGCGCGCACCGCCGCCGGGCTGCTGACGATGACCCGCGGCGCGTCCAGCGCCGCGGCCAGGGCCGCGCGGGTGGCGGGATCGGCGCGCGGCCGCAGCCGCCAAGGCGATACCGCCAGCACCCGTGCGCCGCAGCGCGCCGCGGCCCGCCGCAGCGGCGCGTGCTCGCCCTGCGGGCGCAGCGAGATCAGGGTCCAGGCCGGGGCGGCGGTTGCATGCGCGCTCATGCCAGGCATTATGCGAGCCCCCACCGGCAGCACAATCGCATCATGGCAGCGGATCTTTCCTTCGAGGCGTTCCTGCAGCAGTTGCAGCGGCAGTTCCAGGCCATGCCGCCGGTGGCGGCGCTGCAGGTCGCCGTGCACGAGTATGCCGAGCAGCGCCTGCAACTGGTCGCACCGCTGGCGGCCAACATCAACGACAAGGGCAACGCCTTCGGCGGCAGCCTGGGCTCGGTGATGACCCTGGCCGGCTGGGGGCTGGTCAACTGCGAGCTGCACCGCGCCGGCCTGCAGGCCGACGTCTACGTCGCCGACAGCCAGGTGCGCTACCTGGCGCCGCTGTACGCCGATCTGCACGCCCAGGCCAATGCCGATGCGGAGGCCGACTGGGGGGTGTTCGTGAATACCTTCCGCCAGCGCGGCCGCGCCCGCATCGGCATCCAGGCCCAGGTCGGCGCGCCCGGCGCGGCGGCGGCGGCGACCCTGAGCGGTCGCTTCGTGGCCATCGCCAAGGGGTAGGATGCGCGGATCGCGCGCCCCGCGCGCCGCCACCTGGACGCTGCCCATGCCTTCGATGTTCCGCGCGCTCGCGCTGCTGTTGCTGCTGGGCTGGACCGGCGCGGCCGTGGCCGGCAGCCGCGCGCAACAGCGCAAGCTCGACGATCTGCAGACCGCCTACGCCGCGGCAGTCCGCTGGAGCGAGTTCGAGACCGCCTGGCAGGTGGTCGACCCGGCCTACCGCCAGGCGCATCCGCTGACCGACCTGCAACTGGAGCGCTACCGGCAGATCCAGGTCTCCTCCTACAAGGTCGGCGGCGGCGCGGTCGGCGACGGCGAGGCGCTGCGCGAGATCGAACTGGGCGTGATCAACCGCAATACCCAGGCCGAGCGCATCGTCCGCTACCGCGAGCGTTGGCGCTGGGACCCCGAGGCCAAGACCTGGTGGCTGCAGGACGGCCTGCCGGACCTGTGGAACGGCCAGTAGCGCGGTCGCCGAGCTGTGCGACAATCGGCGCCCGCTTCCAGCCCCCGAGTCCCGTGAACTTCGAAGAACTGCTGGCCTTCGCCGGCCGCAACCCGATGCTGGCCCTGGCCCTGGTGGGCCTGACCATCGCCCTGATCGTCACCGAAGTGGCGCGCCTGTTCCGTGGCTACAAGAGCCTGCGGCCGGCCGAGCTGACCCGCCTGATCAACGCCGGCAATGCGGTGGTGGTCGACCTGTCGGCTTCGGCCGATTTCGAGAAGGGGCACATCGCCGGCAGCCGCAATGCCACCGCCAGCCAGTTCGGCCCCGAGCACAAGCTGGTGGCCAACGCCAAGGCGCAGCCGGTGGTGCTGGTCTGCCGCACCGGCACCACCGCCGACGGCGCCGCCAAGCAGTTGAAGAAGGCCGGCTTCGAGCAGGTCTACGTGCTCGAGGGCGGTATCGCCGCCTGGCAGCAGGCCGAGCTGCCGCTGGTCAAGGGCCGCTGAGACACTGCGTCCGGCCCGACCTCGAGGGTCGCGGCCGGCGTGTGATAATCCCGTTTCTCTCTGTTACCGAATCCACCGGAGTCAAGCAATGTCCGACCTCACCAACAACGGCGCCGCGGCGCCGGCCGACGCCGCGGCCGGTCCCGCTTTCACCATCGAGAAGATCTACGTCAAGGACGTGTCCTTCGAGTCCCCCAACGCGCCGTCGGTATTCAACGACAACGCGCAGCCGGAACTGCAGCTCAACCTCAACCAGCGCGTGCAGCAGCTGAACGAGCAGGCCTTCGAAGTCGTGCTGGCCGTGACCCTGACCTGCACCGCCGGCGGCAAGACCGCCTACGTGGCCGAAGTGCAGCAGGCCGGCGTGTTCGGCCTGGTCGGCCTGGACCCGCAGGCGGTGGACGTGCTGCTCGGCACCCAGTGCCCGAGCATCCTGTTCCCGTACGTGCGCTCGCTGGTCAGCGACCTGATCCAGGCCGGCGGCTTCCCGCCGTTCTTCCTGCAGCCGATCAACTTCGAGGCCCTGTACGCTGAGACCCTGCGCCAGCGCGCGCAGCAGGGCGAGGGCCAGTCGCTGGCCGATTCGGAGCCGGCCGGCAACGCCTGAGCGCGTTCGCCGTTGCGCATGCGCGATAACGCCAAGAAGAAGATCGCCGTCCTCGGCGCCGGCTCCTGGGGCACGGCGCTGGCGTCGCTGACCGCACGGCACGGGTATCCGACCGTGCTGTGGGGTCGCGATGCCGTGGTCGCCGAGGCCATCGGGCAGCGCCACGAAAACCCGCGCTACCTGCCCGGGATCGCGTTGCCTGAGGGCCTGCAGGCCACCACCGACCTGGCGGAGGCCATCGATGGCGCCGACTGGATCCTGGTGGTGGTGCCGTCGCATGCGTTCACCGAAACCCTGCGCCAGCTCGCGCCGCTGCGCCCGACGCAGGCCGGCGTGGCCTGGGCGACCAAGGGTTTCGAGCCCGGGTCGGGGCGTTTCCTGCATGAAGTGGCGCAGGAGATCCTCGGCGAGGACGTACCGCTGGCGGTCGTGACCGGTCCGTCCTTCGCCAAGGAAGTGGCCCTGGACCTGCCGACCGCGGTGACCGTGCACGGCGATGCCGCGTTCGCGCAGCAGGTCGCTGGCGCCATGCACGGCCCGACCTTCCGCGCCTATACCGGCGACGACATGGTCGGTGCCGAGCTGGGCGGGGCGATGAAGAACGTGCTGGCGGTGGCCACCGGTGTGGCCGATGGCATGGAACTGGGCCTCAACGCCCGTGCCGGCCTGATCACCCGCGGCCTCAACGAGATGCTGCGGCTGGCTGCGGCGATCGGCGCCAAGCCGGAAACCCTGATGGGGTTGGCCGGACTCGGCGACCTGGTGCTCACCTGTACCGGCGACCTCTCGCGCAACCGTCGGCTGGGCCTGGCGCTGGGCCGTGGGCAACCGCTGCAGGAGGCGGTGCGTGCGATCGGTCAGGTGGTCGAGTCGGTGCAGACCGCCGACGAGGTGATGCGCCAGGCCGAGCGCCACGGCATCGATCTGCCGATCTCCAACGCGGTGCGCGCGGTCCTGCATGGCGAGCTGACCCCGGCGGTCGGCCTGCAGCAGTTGCTGGCGCGCGAACAGAAGCCCGAGTACCCGACCACCCTGTTCAGTTGATCCGGCCACTGCCGGACACGGAAGCGCCCGGCTTGGCCGGGCGTTTTTGTGTCTGCACATCCGTGGGCCAGCGACGAACCGGATCGGCAGGCAAAAAAAAGCCCGGTCGTGGGACCGGGCTTTCCGAACCGCGCGCGGCGGGAGAGAGAGACGACGCGCGCGGCGCTAGGCAGCGCTTACCAGCTGAAGCGCGGGCCGACGAACCATTCCTTGTCGCCGTGGCGGTCCATCTTCAGGTCGGCGCTCAGGCCCCAGTTCTGGTTCAGCTTGGCCTGGGCGCCCAGACGGCCGTAGAAGGTGCCTTCCGGGTTGACGCCGTCCTTCTTCAGGTAGTCCTCGTAACCACCCAGGGCATAGACTTCCAGGTACGGGTTGAACGCGGTGCGGATACCCGCTTCGGCGCTCCAGCCGTTGAACTTGGTGCCGTATTCCGGGGCGAAACGGTTGTAGGCCACGCGGGTCACCAGGTCGGTGCTGGTCGCGATCTCGTGGTTGTAGCCGGCGCCGACGCGCCACTGGTCGACGCGCACGTCGCCGAAGTCGGTCTTCTGGCGGTTGAAGTCGCCGAACACGCTGAAGTTCGGGTGGAACGCGTAGGAACCCTTGACCGCCCAGCCGTCGGCATCGCCGCCGCTGGCGTCGGTCTTGACGTAGCCGGCTTCGGCATAGTTGTAGGAAAGGCCTTCGGCAGCCGAAGCGGCGAACGGCAGGGTGGCCAGGAGGCCGAGAGCAAGCAGAGAGGTCTTCATAATCGGGTACCTTCGTTATTGGTTTGTCGGCGCTGAGGCGTGGGGCCGTTCGCTGCCGATATGTAAATTATCCGTTATTGACCCGAACTCGCCCTGAATCCCAAACCGACTAGTCCATAAATTAAACGCCCTGTTCAGGCGCTCGCGATGCATTGTTGTGATGCGCGCCGTTGCATTTCAGGCAACCGGGAATTTCAGGACTGTCAGCGCAGGTGGCGATGCCCACCGCGTGCGAGCGGCACGCTACAGCGCGGCAAGCTACAGCGCGGCAAGCGTCTCGATCGCCGCGCGCACGCGCTGCCTGTCCATGGGCACCACCGAGCGGTGGATCGTCGCGCCTTCGATGAAGGCGTCGATGGCGGCGGATGCGGCGACGGAGAACTGTGTTTCCAGGGCGGCCCGGCTCCTGGCCATCCACTGCTGCATGATCGCGGTCATCTCCGGATGCCGGCGGGCGAACGCGTACAGTTCGTAGCTCAGCAGCAACACCCGCGGGGACGCCGTGCCCTCGGCGAAGATGATGTTCACCACCGCCTCGCAGGCCTGGTCGCGGTTCTGCGCGGTGCGGATTTCGGCGGCGAAGTCGGCGGACACCTCCTGGGAAAATCGGGTGAACGCGGCGACCAGCAGGTCGTGCATCGAGCCGAAATAGTAGGTGGTGGCGCTGAGCGGAACGCCGGCTGCCTCGGCGACCTTGCGGAAGGTGGTGCCGGTGACGCCATGGTCCAGGATCACCCGCAAGGTGGCCTGCTCGATCGCTTCCTTCCGGTGCGGATCCTGGCGCCAGGTCCTGCCGCTCATGTGTCCAACGCTGTTTTCGACGGAGGCCGATGATCGCAGTTCGCGGTTGACACCTCAATTGGTACGAATGTACAAATTCGCCAATGAGGTCGACGAAGGCCATCGCCGCGATGGCGCCTCCGAAACAGCGACGTGAGGAGCAGTGCGATGGCGAATTGCGGGGAGCAGGACGTGGATATCGGTCGTCGGGCGACCCTGGGCGGACTCGCCGCCGGCAGCGTCGTGCTGGCGACCGGTGCGCGCGCGGCGGCAGCGTCCGGCTGGGAGGCGGGCACCTGGCTCAACGCGCCCAAGGTCCATCGGATCCTGCCGGGCGGCGTGCTCGAGGTCGTCACCGACAAGGGCAGCGATTTCTGGCGCGAAACCCATTACGGGTTCACCCGCGACAGTGGGCATTTCCTCGGCATCGCCGCACCCGCGCGCTTCACCTGCCAATTGCGCGTGCGCGGCAAGTTCGAGCAGCTCTACGATCAGGCCGGCCTCATGGTGCGGGTCGACGAGCGCCGCTGGGTGAAGGCCGGGATCGAGCTGAGCGACGGCCGGCCGATGCTCAGCAGCGTGTTGACCGACGGCCGTTCGGACTGGGCCACCGGCCCGTACGAAGCGGACGCGTCGGATTTCTGGATGCGTGCCACCGTGGACAAGGGCGTGCTGCGCCTGCAAGTGTCGCGCGACGGGAAATCCTGGCCGCTGGTGCGGTTGTGCCCGTTCCCGGTCGCGTCCTCCTACCTCGTCGGCCCGATGACGTGCACGCCGGAACGGGAAGGATTGAAGGTCCGCTTCTCCGACTGGAGCCTGGGGCCGGTGCTGGGCAAGGACCTGCACGATCTGTCCTGACGCCTGCGGTGCCGCAGCGCATGCTGCGTCAGCGATGCAGCGATAGAACATTGCACGGCGCGTTGCCAGGCGACGCGCGCCATACGCTCAGTCGGCGCCGGGAAAGCCCAGTTGCCGCCACGCCTCGAACACCACCACCGCGACCGCGTTGGACAGGTTGAGGCTGCGGTTGTGCGGCTGCATCGGCAGGCGCAGGCGCTGCGCGTCGGGCACTTGCTCCAGCACCGTGTCCGGCAGGCCGCGGGTTTCCGGACCGAACAGGAAGGCGTCGCCGTCGGCGAAGGCGGGCGTGTCGTAGCGGGTGCTGCTGCGGGTGCTGAGGGCGAACAGGCGGCGCGGGGCGATGGCCTGCAGGGCCGCATCCAGCGACGCATGGACCTGCAATCGTGCGTACTCGTGATAGTCCAGGCCGGCGCGCTTGAGCTGACGGTCGCCGAGGTCGAAGCCCAGCGGCTCGATCAGGTGCAGTTGCGCGCCGGTGTTGGCGCAGAGACGGATGACGTTGCCCGTGTTGGGCGGAATTTCGGGCTGGTACAGCAGAACGTGCAGCGTTGGGGTGGCGATCATCGGCGCAGTGTACGCGCCGGCGCGGAGGCCTTGGTGCCGATTCAGCGCACCAGGCCGACCGCCAGGTCCTGGCCCAGCTTTTGCAGGCTCGGCTGCAGCTGCAGCATCGCGGTGTCCAGCGTCTCGCCGACCACGTCGCCGATCGCCAGCATGCTGCCCATGTCCGCATCCGGACGCACCTGCACGGTGGCCAGGGTCACCACGTGCTGGCTGGCGGCCTGCTCCTGGTTGCGCTCGGCGAGCTGCTCGGCCGAGGGCCGCACCTGCACCGCCGCCAGGGTGGCGATGCGGCTGGACAGTTCGGCGTCGCGCTGGGCGATCTGCTCGGCGGAGGGGCGCACCTGCACGGCCGCCAGGGTGGCGATGTCGCTGGCCTGTTCGATGCTGCGCTGGGCGATCTGCTCGGCGGAAGGGCGCACCTGCACCGCATCCAGGGTGGTGATCTGCGTGGCGGCGAAGGACGGCGCGGCAAACAGGGCGGCGATGGCGGCGGTCAGGAGCAGGGCGGTGGTCTTCATGGCGGGCCTCGTTGGTGTTGTTGATCAGTGGTGTGGTAGTAATGTAGTACACCTAATCAGGGGCTGCAAGAACTTTTTTGCTTCCGGTTATTTTATTAAGCTCTCATTCACTTAATGCCGGTGGCTCTTGCGCTCGAGGATGTGTAAGCAGGCGGCGTGCCAATCTTAAGTTGCTGTATTTGCTGGTGAATTTTCCGGGGCAACGTGTCCGCAGGCGGACACCCGGGCGCTCGCGTACGCCGGACGCGGACACCGCGGCGCCGTCCGCGGCGGCAGCCGACCCGCTGACGGGTCGGGTGTGACGCCGTTGCAGAAGGACGTCAGCGACAACGGCGGACTGCGCGCCGTGCGGTACGCCCGGTACGATCGGCGTTCACCGGCTGTTTCACTCGCCCCAAGGAAGAAGGAATCCGCATGACCGTCTCGACCCGCCCGCGTGGCGCCCTGCTGGCCGTCGCCCTGTCCGTCGCGCTCGGCGCATTGAGCTACGCGCCGCCTTCGACGGCGGCCAGGCCTGCCGCCGCCGCGTCGGTGGATATCGCCTACGAGCAATTCACCCTGCCCAATGGGTTGCGGGTGGTGGTGCACACCGATCGCAAGGCGCCGATCGTGGCGGTCAACCTCTGGTACCACGTCGGCGCCAAGGACGAGCCGGCCGGGCGCACCGGGTTTGCGCATCTGTTCGAACACCTGATGTTCCAGGGCAGCGAGAACCACCACGGCGAGTTCTTCGAGCCGTTCAAGCAGGTCGGCGTCACCGACCAGAACGGCACCACCAACAGCGACCGCACCAATTACTTCGAGAACGTGCCGACCACTGCGCTGGACATGGCGCTGTGGATGGAGTCGGACCGCATGGGCCACCTGCTCGGCGCCATCGACCAGGCCGCGCTGGACGAGCAGCGTGGGGTGGTGCAGAACGAGAAGCGCCAGGGCGAAAACCAGCCGTACGGTCAGGCCTGGAGCCGGCTGAGTCGCGCGCTGTACCCGGCCGGCCACCCGTACCACCACACCGTCATCGGCTCGATGAACGACCTCAACGCGGCCTCGCTGGCCGACGTGAAGCAATGGTTCCGCACCTGGTACGGTCCCAACAACGCGGTGCTGGTGCTGGCCGGCGACATCGACGTGGCCACGGCCAAGGAGAAGGTGACGCGCTACTTCGGCGACATTCCGGCCGGCCCGAGCATGGCCCAGCCCAAGGTCGACGTGGCCCAGCGCAGCCAGTCCACCCGCGAGACCATGACCGACAAGGTGCCGCAGACGCGGATCTACCGTGTCTGGAACGTGGCGCAGACCGGCACCGAGGACGTCGACCGTCTGCAACTGCTGGCGCAGGTACTGGGCGGCGCCACCTCCTCGCGGCTGGACCGGCGCCTGGTCCACCAGGACAAGCTGGTGGATATGGTCAGCGCCTCGGTCTGGCCGTCGCAGCTCGGCTCCGGCTTCGGCATCATCGCCATGGTCAAGCAGGGCGTGGACCCCGCCAGGGTCGAGGCGGCGATCGACGAGGAACTGCGCCGGCTGCTGGACAAGGGGCCGGACAAGGCCGAACTGGCGCGCGCCAAGACCGCCTTCCGCGCCGGCTTCATCCGTGGCGTCGAGCGCATCGGCGGCTTCGGCGGCAAGGCCGACGTGCTGGCCGAGTGCGCGGTGTACACCGGCGACCCCGGCTGCTTCCGTACCTCGCTGGCGACCATCGCCGACACCCGTCCGCGCGATCTCACCGCCGTCGGCCGCAAGTGGCTGGGCAAGGGCGACTACACGCTGCTGGTGCAGCCGGGCGAACGCGTGGCGCAGGCCGAGGAGCCGACGGTGCAACCGGCGCCGCTGAATCCGCCGCCGGTCGATCCCAAGTACCGCACCCTGCCCAGCGTGGTGGACCGCAGCGCCGGCCCGCCCAAGACCACCCAGTTTCCGAAACTGACGTTCCCGACGTTGCAGCGCGCGACGCTGAAGAACGGCACCACGGTGATCCTGGCCGAACGCCACGAGGTGCCGGTGGTGCAGTTCAGCTACGAGTTCCAGGGCGGCTACAGCGCCGACCAGGGGCGCAAGCCGGGGACGGCCAACTTCACCATGGGCATGCTCGACGATGGCGCCGGCGAGCGCGATGCGCTGGCGTTCGCCGATGCGGCCGAGGCATTGGGGGCGTCGCTGGCGGCTGGCGCTGCGCTGGACGGCAGCAATGCCTACCTGTCGGCGCTGAAGGAGAACCTGGCGCCGTCGCTGGCGCTGTACGCGGACATGCTGCGGCGCCCGCGCTTCGCGCCGAACGAGATCGAACGGGTCCGCGCCAGCTGGATCGCCAGCATCCGTCAGGAGAAGGCGCAGCCCAACGGCGTGGCGATGCGGGTGCTGCCGCCGCTGCTGTACGGCGTCGGCCATCCCTACGCGATGCCGTTCAGCGGCATCGGCACCGAGGCGGCGATCGCGGCCCTGCAGCGCGAGGATCTGGTCGACTTCCACCGCGACTGGGTGCGCCCGGAGCACGCCACCCTGATCGTGGTCGGCGACACCACCCTGGCCGAGATCGTGCCGCTGCTGGACGCGCAGTTCGGCGACTGGAAGGGCGAAGGGACGGCGCCGTCGGTGCCGGTCCCGGCCCGCGTGGCGCGGCCGGCCAAGCCACGCGTGTACCTGATCGATCAGCCCGGCGCGGTGCAGGCCAACCTGTTCGCCTCGGAACTGGTGCCGCCGACCACCGATCCGGCGACGGTCCGCTTCGACATCGCCAATGGCGTGATCGGCGGCGACTTCACCTCGCGCCTGAACATGAACCTGCGCGAGAACAAGCATTGGTCCTACGGCGCGCGCAGCGGCGCGGCCAGCGCCCTCGGCCAGCGGCCGTGGACCGCCTCGGCCCCGGTGCAGATCGACAAGACCGCCCCGGCGCTGCAGGAGATGTACAAGGAGATCAGCGCCTTCGCGAGCGGCAAGGCGCCGCCGACGGCGGAGGAGGTGGCGCGCATCCGCAACATCCAGACCCTGAGCCTGCCGGGCGCCTACGAGACCGCCAGCGCGGTGATGGGCGCGATCGGCGGCATCGTCCGCTACGGCCGCCCCGATGATTACGTGTTCAAGCGCAAGGCCGAGATCGAGGCGATGACCCCGGCGCAGGTGCGCGAGGCGGCGTCGATGCTCGACCCGAACACCTTGACCTGGGTGGTGGTGGGCGACCTCAAGCAGATCGAGGCGCCGGTGCGCGCGCTGAAGCTGGGCGAGGTCACCGTGATCGATGCCGACGGGGTGCCGCAGGGCGGGGCGGCGGCGGCCCCGGCGCCGCGCTGAGTGTGGCAGGCGCGCGTCGGCGAGGGCCGGCGCGCGCTGCCTGCCGGTGCCGGCGGGCCGACGGTGTCATGGCCGATTCAGCGTTTTGCGGCACAATCCGGCTTCACCTGCCAACGGGCCCGTCCATGCGTCTACCGATCGCCTTCGTCCTGCTCGCCACGCTCGCCGGCTGCACCTGGGTGCCGATGGCGCCGGAAGGCAAAGGGGTGCGGGTCCTGCCGCCCGGTCAGGCCGCCAGCGGCTGCGAGAAGCGCGGCGAGGTGGTGGTGTCGGTGAAGAGCAGCGTCGGCTTCTACCAGCGCAACCCGCTGCGGGTGCGCGAGGAGCTGGAGACCCTGGCGCGCAACGAGGCGCCCGGCGTGGGCGCCAACACCGTGCAGGCGATGGGCGACCCGGTCGACGGCGACCAGCGCTTCACCGCCTACCAGTGCGGCGGCCGCTGAACCGCTCAGACCATACGCTTTGCGGGGATTTGTTAAAGATGCGGTAAAACGGTGTAACCGCTAGAATTGGCGCCCCCTCGCCTGACCCTGGCGTACACCTCGATGCTCTTCACCAACGTCTCGATCGCGGGACTGGCGCATATCGACGCGCCGCACACGCTGACCTCCAAGCAGATCAACGCGCGCCTGCAGCCGACCCTGGACCGGCTGCGGATCCGGGCCGACGTGCTCGGCGACATCGCCGGCGTCCACGCGCGGCGCATGTGGGACCAGGATCTGCAGGCGTCCGACGTGGCGACGCTGGCGGCGCGCAAGGCGATGAGCGATGCGGGCATCGAGGCTGGGCAGGTCGGGCTGCTGGTCAACACGTCGGTGAGTCGCGATTACCTGGAGCCGTCCACCGCCAGCATCGTCGCCGGCAATCTGGGCGTGAGCGAGCAGTGCATGACCTTCGACGTCGCCAACGCCTGCCTGGCCTTCATCAACGGCATGGACATCGCGGCGCGCATGATCGAGCGTGGCGATATCGACTATGCGATGGTGGTCGATGGCGAGACCGCCAACCTGGTGTACGAGAAGACCCTGGAGCGGATGGCCTCGCAGGACCTGACCGCCGACGCCTTCCGCGACGAAATGGCGACCCTGACCCTGGGGTGCGGTGCCGTGGCGATGGTGATGGCGCGTACCGACCTGGCACCGGATGCACCGCGCTACCGCGGCGGCGTGACCCGCTCGGCCACGCAGTGGAACACCCTGTGCCGGGGCAACATGGACCGCATGGTCACCGACACCCGCATGCTGCTGATCGAAGGCCTCAAGCTGGGCCAGAAGACCTTCGCCGCCGCCCGGCAGGCGCTGGGGTGGGCGGTGGACGAACTGGACCAGTTCGTCATCCACCAGGTCAGCCTTCCGCACACCAAGGCCTTCATGAAGAGCTTCGGCATCGACCAGAAGAAGGTCATGACCATCTTCGGCGAATACGGCAACATCGGCCCGGCCAGCGTGCCGATCGTGCTGAGCAAGCTGCGCGAGCTGGGCCGCCTGAAGAAGGGCGACCGGATCGCGCTGATGGGCATCGGCTCGGGCCTGAACTGCTCGATGGCCGAGGTGGTCTGGTAAGCGAGAGGCACAGGACAGGCGCGCAAATTTTCCTTGCGCGCCGTAAGTTGGGTGTTTAGAAAGAAATTTGCTAAATTTCTTTCCTAAGAGCCGTCTCCGGCCACGGCAAGGATTGCCTGATGTCGTCTCGACGCTGTACCGGACACTATGTTCCCGGGTCGCTGGCGGGCAGCCGTTATCAGGCGTTCGTTCCTGATCCGCTGCCGCCCGAGCCGCCGCTGCAGTTGGCGGCGCCGCTGCTGATCGCGCGCAAGGAACAGGCCGACCAGGCGCTTGGTCGCCTCGATGGCATCACCCTGATGCTGCCGGACCCGGAGCTGTTCCTCTACCACTACGTGCGCAAGGAAGCGGTCCTGTCCTCGCAGATAGAGGGCACGCAATCGTCGCTGTCCGATCTGCTGCTGTTCGAACTGGACGAGGCACCGGGTGTCCCTCTGGACGACGTCGAAGAAGTCTCCAATTACGTCGCTGCGCTGAACCACGGGCTGCGGCGCTTGCGCGAGGATGACTTCCCGCTGTCGCTGCGCCTGATCCGCGAAATGCACGCGCTGCTGTTGCAAGGTGGGCGTGGCGCCGGCAAACGTCCGGGCGAATTCCGTTCGGGCCAAGTCTGGATCGGCGGTGCCTCGCCGGCGTTGGCGCATTTCGTGCCGCCGCCGCCGGAAGCCCTGGATGCGGTACTGGCCGCCTTCGAGCGCTTCCTGCACGCGCCGGGCCGCGACGTCTCGCCGATGGTCAAGGCAGCCCTGGCGCATGTGCAGTTCGAAACCATCCATCCCTTCAGCGATGGCAACGGCAGGCTGGGGCGGCTGCTGATCGCGTTGATCCTGTGTAACGAAGGTGTGCTGCGCGCGCCCAGCCTGTACCTGAGCCTGTTCTTCAAGCGCCATCGCGCGCGTTACTACGAGCGCCTCAACGCGGTACGCACCGAGGGCGACTGGGAAGGCTGGCTGGATTTCTTTCTCGAGGGCGTTGCAGACACCGCGCAACAGGCGGTGTCCACCGCGCAGCGCCTGCTGGCACTGCTGGCGGCCGACCGCGCGCGTATCGCCGGATTGGGAACGCGCGCTGGCAACGTGGGCCTGGTGTACGAGCAGTTCGCCCGTCGTGTCCTGCTGGGCGTGCCGCAGGTCCAGCCGCATTTGCCGCTCAGCGCACCGACAATCCGTGCCGCCATCCGCACCCTGCAGGATCTGGACATCGTCAACGAACTCACCGGGCAGCAGCGGCACCGCGTGTTCGCCTATCAGGCTTATCTGGACATCCTCAGCGAGGGTGCACAGCCGTTATGAGTTCCCCAACGCCGCACGCCGACGGCAATGCATCATGCGCCGCGGCGGCGCCGTCTTCCTCCTCCATCTCGCATCGGTCCCCCGCATGAACTACCCCGGCTACCCCTTCACCCCGCAGCGCTTCCAGGTCCGCCCAGGGCTGCACATGTCCTATCTCGACGAAGGCCCGCGCGACGGCGAGGTGGTGGTGATGCTGCACGGCAATCCGTCGTGGAGCTATCTGTGGCGCACGCTGGTGAGCGGGCTGTCGGACCGCTACCGCTGCATCGTGCCCGACCACATCGGTATGGGCCTGTCGGACAAGCCGGACGATGCGCCGGGCGCGCGGCCGGGTTACGAGTACACCCTGCAGTCGCGCGTGGACGACCTGGACGCGTTGCTGCGGCATCTGCGCATCGACGGGCCGGTGACGCTGGCGGTGCACGACTGGGGCGGCATGATCGGTTTCGGCTGGGCGCTGTCGCACCATGCGCAGGTGCGGCGCCTGGTCATCACCAATACCGCGGCGTTCCCGCTGCCGGCGGCCAAGCCGATGCCGTGGCAGATCGCGATGGGCCGGCACTGGCGCCCGGGCGAGTGGTTCATCCGCACGTTCAATGCGTTCTCTTCGGGCGCGTCGTGGCTGGGTGTGTCGCGACGCATGCCTGCCGCTGTGCGTCGCGCCTACGTGGCGCCGTACGACAGCTGGGCCAACCGCATTTCCACGATCCGCTTCATGCAGGACATTCCGCTGTCGCCGGCCGACAAGGCCTGGTCGCTGCTGGCGCGGGCCGAGCAGGCGCTGCCGTCGTTCGCCGACCGCCCCGCCTTCATCGGCTGGGGCTTGCGCGACATCTGCTTCGACCATCATTTCCTGCAAGGCTTCCGCCGCGCGTTGCCGCAGGCCGAGGTGATGGCCTTCGAGGATGCCAACCACTACGTGCTGGAAGACAAGCACGAGGTGCTGGTGCCGGCGATCCGCCGGTTTCTGGACGCGCATCCGCTGTCCTGAGCACGCACGCCGGCCAGATGTCGGCGTCTTCCTGCGGCGCGCCGTATCGGCGCGCCGCGCATGCAGGAAGGGGATTGCCGCGAGGTGCGCCGCGGTGCCGCCGCCGGCGTTGCGCCGTGGATCGTCTACACGGGCGCGCGCAAACTGCTACCGATTGCCGTGATGCAACATTGTTGGCTAGGTACAGTCGCCACCGACGTGCGCGTCGCGCGGAAGCGGACGCTGCATGCAATCGGACAGGAGACAGAGAGTGAAAGCGATGGCGATGGCGATGCTGTTGACGGCGATGAGCGTGCCTGGTGCGCACGCGGAAGACCTGACCACGTCCGCGGATGGCAAGACGCTGACGGTCGGATTCGGCCAGCCCACCTGGAAGCAGGTACTGCACTACCGCAAGCTGTACGACAAGAAGCCGTTCCCCGATGCGGAGATCTACTACTACAGCAACGGCATGTACAAGATCATTTCGCAGGGCGAGAACCACTACGGTGTGTACGTGCTGCAGGGCAGCTTCGACGACCAGACCTACACGATCCGCTTCATCTCGTTGCCGTCCGAGGACTGGGGCAACAAGACCGCCTTCCACCAGCTGACCTTCATCCGTGGCGAGGACAGGAACGTCTTCATTCAGAACGCGATCGTCGACACCGGCGAGGCCATCGCCCAGCAGAACGGCACCTACACTCTGGAAAAGAACACCGTGACCAATCCGGTGTCGACGGCGTGGAAGCACCGCTGAGCCGATGCGGCGCGCGTCCGCCGCTCTTCGGATGCCGCCAGGCTGGGCGTTTACAGGAGTTTGTGTAGGAGCGGCTTCAGCCGCGACCGGGCGTTGCCGGTAATGCGGATCGCGGCTAAAGCCGCTCCTACGGCAGGCCTCCCTACCGTGCTGGCGGCGTCGCCGCTCAGGCGTCCGGCAGATTGCGTTCGACCACGCCGTCCCAGTCGGCCAGAGTCAGCAGCGGCAGGCCGTGCGCCAGACGCGACTTGTCGCACTGCGCGCTGCGTTCGCCGAATTCCAGCGAGGCCGGCACTGCCGCGCACACCGACGGCCGCCGCTCGTGGATGCTGCAGCGACTGTAGCGGCCGATGTCCGCGTCCAGGGCGATGCAGCGCGGCTGCGCCTGCGACGTGCCGCGCATCACCCGCTCATGGGTGCGCAGCGGTTCGGTCAACTCGAACGGGACCCTGCCGCCCAGCGCGGGATCGGCTTCGCTCCAGTGGAAACTGACGCGGAAGTAGGCGCAGCAGGCGCCGCAGGTGAGGCAGGGATGGGACATGGCGGCCGGGCCTTGCGCGGCGAACAGCGTGGGGGGCGCGGCATTCTGACCGAACCGGAGCGCGCTGCAAGCATTCCGGCATTCAGCCGCGGCTGCCGCGGCCGGGATGTCGGCTGCGGCCGGGCGCATCGGCGATAATCGGCGCATGACCACGACCTCCAATATCGCGGCGACGCTGCCGCGGCTGGCGCGCGAGCGCCCCGACCAGATCGCCATGCGCTGCCCCGGCCGGCCCGGCCCCGGCGGCATGGCGGCCTACGACGTGACCTTGAGCTATGCGCAACTGGATGCGCGCAGCGATGCCATCGCTGCCGGCCTGGGCGCCTACGGCATCGGCCGCGGCACCCGCACGGTGGTGATGGTGCGGCCGTCGCCGGAGTTCTTCCTGCTGATGTTCGCGCTGTTTAAGGCCGGCGCGGTGCCGGTGCTGGTCGATCCGGGCATCGACCGGCGCGCGCTCAAGCAGTGCCTGGACGAGGCGCAGCCGGAGGCCTTCATCGGCATTCCGCTGGCGCAACTGGCGCGGCGCCTGCTCGGCTGGGCGCGCTCGGCAAAGCGGATCGTCACCGTCGGCCGGCGCTGGGCCTGGGGCGGCACCACGCTGGCGCGGATCGAGCGCGCCGGCCAGGGCGCCGGCAGCCAGCTGGCCGACACGGCCGCGGACGACGTCGCTGCGATCCTGTTCACCAGCGGCTCCACCGGCGTGCCCAAGGGCGTGGTCTACCGGCACCGGCATTTCGTCGGCCAGATCGAGTTGATGCGCAATGCCTTCGACATGCAGCCCGGCGGGATCGACCTGCCGACCTTCCCGCCGTTCGCGCTGTTCGACCCGGCGCTGGGGCTGACCTCGGTGATCCCCGACATGGACCCGACGCGTCCGGCCAAGGTCGACCCGCGCAAGCTGCACGATGCGATGCAGCGCTTCGGCGTGACCCAGCTGTTCGGCTCGCCGGCCCTGATGCGGGTGCTGGCCGACTACGGCAAGCCGTTGACCAACGTGCGCTGCGCCACCTCGGCCGGCGCGCCGGTGCCGCCGGACGTGGTGGCGCGGATCCGCAGCCTGCTGCCGGAGGATGGCCAGTTCTGGACGCCCTACGGCGCCACCGAGTGCCTGCCGGTGGCGGTGATCGAGGGCCGCGAGCTGCAGGACACGCGCGCGGCGACCGAGCGCGGTGCCGGCACCTGCGTCGGCACGGTGGTACCGCCCAACGAGGTGCGCATCATCGCCATCGACGACGCCGCGATTCCGGAGTGGAGCGGCGTGCGCGAAGTCCCCACCGGCACGGTCGGCGAGATCACCGTGGCCGGCCCGACCGCCACCGACACCTATTTCAACCGCGATGCGGCCACGCGCCTGGCCAAGATCCGCGAACGCCTGGACGACGGCAGCGAGCGCGTCGTGCACCGCATGGGCGACGTCGGCTATTTCGACGCGCAGGGCCGGCTGTGGTTCTGTGGGCGCAAGACCCAGCGCGTGGAAACCGCGCAGGGACCGCTGTACACCGAACAGGTGGAGCCGATCTTCAACGCGCTGCCGGGCATCGGCCGCACCGCCCTGGTCGGCATCGGCGCGCCGGGGCAGCAGCGCCCGGTGTTGTGCTACGAGCTGGAAGTGGGCGCCATGCTCTCGAGCGGCCCTGAACTGCAGGCGCTGCAGCAGCGACTGCGCGATACCGCTGCCGCGCATGCGCACACAGCCGGCATCGTCGATTTCCTGAGCCACCCGGGCTTTCCGGTGGACATCCGCCACAACGCGAAGATCGGCCGCGAGAAGCTGGCGCTGTGGGCCGCGGAACAGCGCAAATGAGCGCGCGAAGCATGGGGGCCGGCGCGCCTGCGCAGCCGGACACCGTTGGCGCGGCGCATGGCCGGCCCCAGAATGGCCGCCCTGACGATGGAGTGTGGCGATGAAGATCGTGGTGACCGGTGGCGGTGGATTCCTGGGCCAGGCGCTGTGCCGCGGGCTGGTCGCGCGTGGGCACCAGGTGGTCAGCTACAACCGCGGGCACTACCCGGAATTGCAGGCCTTGGGCGTGGCCCAGGTGCGGGGCGACCTGGTCGATGCGCAGGCGCTGCAGCATGCGCTGGCCGGCGCCGATGCGGTGTTCCACAACGCCGCCAAGGCCGGTGCCTGGGGCAGCTACGACAGCTATTACCAGCCCAACGTCGTCGGCACCGAGAACGTGCTGGCGGCCTGCCGCCTGCACGGCGTGTCGCGCTTGGTCTACACCTCCACACCGAGCGTGACCCACCGCGCTACGCATCCGGTCGAAGGCCTGGGCGCGGACCAGGTGCCCTACGGCGAGGACTTCCAGGCGCCGTACGCGGCGACCAAGGCGATCGCCGAGCGCATGGTGCTCGCCGCCAACGACGCGCAGCTGGCGGTGGTGGCGCTGCGCCCGCGGCTGATCTGGGGGCCGGGCGACAACCAGATCCTGCCCAAGCTGGTCGCGCGGGCGCAGGCCGGGCGCGTGCGTCTGGTCGGCAGCGGCGACAACAAGGTCGATTCCACCTACATCGACAACGCCGCACAGGCGCACTTCGATGCCTTCGAGCACCTAGCGGTGGGCGCGCCCTGCGCCGGCAACGCTTACTTCATTTCCAACGGTGAGCCGCTGCCGATGCGCGTGCTGCTCAACAAGCTGCTCGCCGCAGTCGGCGCGCCGACGGTGACCAGGACGCTCTCGTTCAAGGCCGCCTACCGCATCGGTGCCGCCTGCGAGACCCTGTGGCCGCTGCTGCGCCTGCGCGGCGAGCCGCCGCTGACGCGGTTCCTGGCCGAGCAGCTGTGCACCCCGCACTGGTACAGCATGGAGCCGGCGCGACGCGACTTCGGCTACGTGCCGCAGGTGTCGATCGAGCAGGGTCTGCAACGGCTGGCGTCGTCATGGCGCCACGACACGTCCGTCACCCGCTGACGACCGCGCGTTTCCGAAGATGATGCCGCGCCGATTCGGCACGACAACTTCTGGATATTGCCATGCTGCATTACGCCATCATCTTCTTCGTGATCGCCATCATCGCCGCCGTGCTCGGTTTCAGCGGCATCGCCGGCGCGGCGACCAACATCGCCTGGATCCTGTTCGTGGTGTTCCTGATCCTGGCGGTGATCTCGATGTTCCGCCGCGGCAAGGTGTAGTCCGCCGCGACAATCGAACGTCGATGCTTGCCCGCGGCGCTTTGCGTCGCGGGCAAGTCGTTTCTGGGGCAGGGCGCGATGATGGCGTCTGCTGGCAGGATGTAGCGCCACGCTGCGCTGCGGGGGCCGGGCTGGACGTTTCGCCGAACGCTTGTCACCATCGTCCGCTCAGGGGACAGGGGCGGATCGAATGCGAGCGTGGATCGTGTGGGCAGGCCTTGCGCTTGCGGGGAGCGCGTGGGCGCAGGTGCCGCCGGTGGACCTGGCGCCGTATCTGCAGCGCGACCAGTTCGACCGGGTCAAGATCTCCCCGACTGGCGCCTACTACGCCGTCACCGCGCCGCTTGAGGACCGCACCGTGCTGGCGGTCATCCGGCGTAGCGACAAGCAGGTCTCGGCCAAGATCATGGGCCAGGCCGATTCGGTGGTGCACGATTACTGGTGGGCCAGCGACGAGCGCATCGTGGTGTCGATGGCCGAGCGCCTGGGCGCGCTCGACCGCCCGGTGGCGATCGGCCAACTGCATGCGGTCGACGCCGACGGCAAGAATCCGCGCTTGCTGGCCAGCCCTTACGGGCTCAACGACAGCGTCAATGGCGTCACCTACAAAGCTGGCCTGGATCCGTCGGTGTTCATGCTCGACACCTTGCCGGACGACCCGCGCGCGGTCCTGGTGTCGGTGGTGGAGCAGACCAAGGATCCCACCGTGCATGTGGACAAGCTCGACATCTACAACCACCGGCGCATGCCGGTGGCGCGGGCCCCGGTGGCGCGTGCTGACTTCGTCACCGACCACGGCGGCCACGTGCGCTTCGCGCAGGGTGCCGAGACCGGCAGCACGGTCAACAAGCTGTTCTACCGCAACGATGACGCCAGTCCGTGGCGGCTGATCAACGACGAAGCCAGCAGCGGGCATCGCAGTTTCCCGCTGGGCTTTTCCGCGGACGACAGGATCGCCTACCTGCAGGTGGAGCAGGCCGAAGGACCCGATGCGGTGGTGGCATGGGATCCGCAGAGCGACCGGTCCACACCGCTGCTGCGTGACGCGAAGGTCGATCCCTACCAGGTGTTGCGCGACCTCGATGGCCGCACCCCGATCGGCGTGTCGTTCATGAGCGATCGCGTGCACAACCGCTTCTTCGACGACACCGCGCCGACGGCGCGGCTGTACCGCGCGCTGGAGCAGGCCTTCAATGGCGATGCGGTATACATCACCTCCGCCACCGCCGATCGGCGCCTGCTGATGCTGTATGTCTGGAGCGATCGCAACAACGGCGATTACTTTCTGTTCGACACCGTCGACAAATCGGCCAAGCGGGTGTTCAGCAGGCGCGAATGGTTCGTGCCGGAGCGGATGCCGGCGACCCGCGAGGTCGCCTTCAAGGCCAGGGATGGGATGGCCCTGTACGGCTACCTGACCCTGCCGCTGCAGGCGCCGGCCGGTAAGCCGCTGCCGATGGTGCTGCTGCCGCATGGCGGGCCGTTCGGCCTCTTCGATGGCTGGGAGTTCGACGACGATGCGCAGGTGCTGGCCGCGGCCGGCTACGCGGTGTTGCGGGTCAACTACCGTGGCTCGGGCAACTACGGCCGCGCCTATACCCAGGCCGGTGCACGGGAGTGGGGCGGGCGCATGCAGGACGATCTCACCGACGCCACCCGCTGGGCGATCGACCAGGGCATCGCCGACGGTGCGCGCATCTGCATCTACGGTGCCAGCTACGGCGCCTATGCCGCGCTGATGGGCGCGGCGAAGGAGCCGGACCTGTACCGTTGCGCGGCCGGCTATGTCGGCGTCTACGATCTGGAAACCATGTACCGCGACCAGGCCAGATACGCGCGTTGGACCAAGGCCTGGGCCGGCGACTGGCTGGGCGAACGCGACAGCCTGGCGGCGCGGTCGCCGGTCAACCTGGCCGCGCGCATCCGCGTGCCGGTGTTCCTGGCCGCCGGCGGCAAGGACGAGCGCGCGCCGATCGAACACACCGAACGCATGGAAAAGGCATTGAAGAAGGCCGGGGTGCCGGTGGAGTCGCTGTACGTCCCCACCGAGGGCCATGGTTTCTACACCGAAGCGCACCGGCGCGCCTATTACACGCAGTTGCTGGCGTTCTTGAGCAAGCACCTGGGCGGCGCGCAGGCGCAGTAGCGGTTGGCGGTGGCATGGGCGGGACATCTGTCTCGCCCTGCGCACGGCCTGGCGACGTGTCTGCCGCTAGAATGCGGGCATGTCTGGAACCCCCCTCGATGCTCTCAAGCCCCTGGCCGGCCGCGCGCTGGAAGCGGCGCTCAATCGCGCGCTGGCGCTGGACCCGGAAACCGGCGAGGCCCTGCGCGACCTCGATGGCCAGCGCGTGGCGCTGACCCTGGAGGCGCCGGCGCTGGCGCTGCAGATCCGTGTCGACGGCACGCACTTGCGGGTCGGCCCGGTGGATCCGGCGCAGGAGCCGGAGCTGGCGGTGCGCAGCACCCTCGGCGGCCTGCTCGCGCAGTTGCCGTTCCTGGCGCAGGCGCGGCGCCCCGGCGGCCCCGGCGGGCGCGTGCGGGTCTCCGGCGATGCCGAACTGGCGCGGCGCCTGCAACACCTGGCGACGCGCTTCGACCCGGACTGGCAGCGGCCATTCGTGCAGGTGTTCGGCGAGGTGCTCGGCGTGCAGGTGGCCAACACCGCGCGCTCGGCGCTGCAGCAGGCCCGGCGCAGCGCGCAGGATCTGGCGCAGAGCGCGGCCGAATATGTCACCGAGGAGTCGCGCGACGTGGTCGCGCGCGCCGAGCTGGAGGCCTTCTACGACGACGTCGACGTGCTGCGCGACGACATCGAACGCCTGGCCGCGCGCGTGGCGCGGCTGCAGCCGGAGCGCGGCGCATGAAGGCGATGTTCCGCGCCAGCCGCATCGGCCGGGTGATCCTGCGCTACCGCCTGGACGACCTGCTCGACGGCACCCCGGCCGAACGCTGGTTGCGCCTGGCCAAGCCGTTCGTGCCGCGCGCCAGCCCGGACATTGCCGCGCAGTCGCGCGGCGCCCGGCTGCGCCTGGCGCTGCAGGACCTGGGGCCGATCTTCGTCAAGTTCGGGCAGATCCTCTCCACACGCCGTGACCTGATGCCGCCGGACGTGGCCGAGGAACTGACCCTGCTGCAGGACCGGGTGCGCCCGTTCGACGGCGAGGCCGCGCGGCGCATCGTCGAGCAGGCGCTTGGGCGGCCGATCGCGGTGGCGTTCGCGACCTTCGACACCGAACCGCTGGCCTCGGCCTCGATCGCGCAGGTACACGCGGCGACGTTGCACGATGGCCGCGAAGTGGTGGTCAAGGTGCTGCGCCCGGACATCGAGCGGCAGATCGACGCCGACATTGCCTTGCTGAAATCGGCCGCGGCGCTGGTCGAACGCACCCACCCACGCGCCGACAAGATCCGCCCGCGCGAGGTGGTGGCCGAGATCGAGACCACCCTGGCCGCAGAACTGGACCTGCAGCGCGAGGGCGCCAACGCCAGCGTGCTGCGCCGCTTCTGGCTGCATTCGGACGACCTGTACGTGCCGGAGGTGATCTGGACCCACACCGCCGAGCGCGCGCTGACCCTGGAGCGGGTACGCGGCATCCCGTCCGACGACATCGCCTCGCTGGACGCCGCCGGCATCGACCGCCGCGCGCTGGCGGCCAAGGGCGTGCGGGTGTTCTACACCCAGGTGTTCCGCGACAACTTCTTCCACGCCGATGCGCACGCCGGCAACATCTGGGTCGACAGCGACCCGGCGCGCCGCGACAACCCGCGTTTCATCGCGCTGGACTTCGGCATCATGGGCCAGCTCTCGCAGGAAGATCAGTACTACCTGGCCGAGAACTTCATGGCCATCTTCAACAAGGACTATCGGCGCATGGCCGAGCTGCACGTGGAGGCGGGCTGGATGCCGGCCAACGTGCGCATCGACGAGCTGGAGGCGGCGGCACGCTCGGTGTGCGAGCCGTACTTCACCCGGCCGCTGTCGCAGATATCGCTGGCCGAGGTGCTGATCAAGCTGTTCCGCGTGGCCCAGCGCTACCAGCTGACCCTGCAGCCGCAGCTGATCCTGTTGCAGAAGACCCTGCTCAACATCGAGGGCGTCGGCCGCCAGCTCGATCCGGAACTGGACATCTGGGCGGTGGCGCGGCCGGTGCTCGAGCGCATCCTGATCGAGCGCTACAGCCCGCAGCGCGCGCTGCACGAACTGCGCAAGCGCCTGCCGGAGATCATGACCCATGCGCCGGACATGCCGCGGCTGATCCACGGCTGGCTGCGCCAGCAGGTCGAGGGCAGGCACGAACTGTCGATGCGCTCGCGCGACCTGTTCGAACTCAACTTGCTGGTGCGGCGCATGCAGCGGCGGGTGGTGGCGGCGATCGCCGGCGTCGGCCTGCTCACTGTGGCCACGCTGTTGTACGCGCTCGACGCCGGCGGACCGCAGTTGGGTGGGGTGTCGCTGTGGGCGTGGATCAGCGGCGGTGCCGGCACCGCGGCCCTGCTGTCGGCGTGGTGGCGGCGCTGAGCGTGACGGCGCTGGATCGCGCGCGCCTGCACGCGGTGCGCGACGCGCTCGGTGCAGAAGGTCCGCGCCACGACGCAGGCCAGTCCGAGCGCGCGCAGCGCCTGCTCAATATCACCCCGGAGACCGGCGAACTGCTGGCGGTGCTGGTGCGCGCCACGGGTGCACGGCGGGTGCTGGAGATCGGCACGTCCAACGGCTATTCCACCCTGTGGCTGGCCGAGGCCACGGCGGCGCTGGGCGGCAGTGTGACCACGCTGGAATACGCCGCGCACAAGATCGCGCTGGCGCAGCGCAACTTCGCCAGTGCCGGCGTGCAAGGCTGTGTCGATCTGGTCCGCACGGATGCCGGCGTCTGGCTGGCCGACGCGGCGTCGGCCGCATTCGACCTGGTGTTCCTGGATGCCGAGCGCACGCTGTATTGCGACTGGTGGCCGCAGCTGCGTCGCGTGTTGCGGCCGGGCGGTCTGCTGGTCGTGGACAACGCGCTGTCGCACGCGACGGAGATGGCGCCGTTCGCCGCGCTGCTGGATGCCGATGCCGCGTTCACCTGCACCACGCTGCCGGTCGGCAACGGCGAACTGCTGGCGGTCAAGGACGCGTAGGCGCAGCGCGGCGGCGTGCCTGCCCGCGACGTGCGTCGTCGGGTCAAGCAAATGTCGGCGCGAGCTGTAGCCACGTCGTCATCGGTGCCATGGGTGCGGTTGTCGTGAGCGAGGTCATGGGCTCAGTGCTGAGGACGCTGCCGCTCCGCGCCACCTGCATGCGCGCCTCGTTCCTGCAATGCGCATTGTCGCGCCGCGGCACGGCGCGGATAATCCGGCAGTGAATACCGACGCCGATTCCCTGCAGATCCTCTATCAAGACCCACTGCTGGCCGTGGTCGACAAGCCCGCCCGGCTGATGGTCCACGACAGCAAGCTCGCCCGCGGCGAGGACGATTTCCTCGCCGATCGTCTGCGCACACAGCTGGGCCGTCCGATCTTCCTGGTGCACCGGCTCGACCGTGCCACCAGCGGCTGCCTGCTGCTGGCCTTCGACCGCGACACCGCCAGCGTGCTGGGCAAGGCGCTGATGGGCGGCGAAGTGGACAAGGATTACCTGGCGATCTGCCGCGGCTGGCCGGCCGAAGACCGCTTCGAGGTCGACCACGACCTCGACGGCGGCCCTGGCAAGCCGCTGAAGAAACCGGCGCAGACCCGCTTCGAGCGCCTGGCCTGCGGCGAACTGCAGGTACCCTCGGGCGGGTTCGCCACCTCGCGCTATGCGCTGCTGCGCTGCAGCCCGGTGACCGGGCGCTTCCGGCAGATCCGCCGCCACCTCAAGCACCTCTCGCATCACCTGATCGGCGACACCAGCCATGGCGATGGCCGCCACAATCGCATCTTCCGCACGCAGGGCGTGCACCGCATGCTGCTGCACGCCGAACGCCTGGCGTTCCCGCACCCGGACGGCCATCGGATCACGGTGATGGCGCCGCTGGATGCGGAATTCGTGCGGGCGTTCGGGTTGTTCGGGTGGGATACGGCGCCATGGCAGGCGGATGTGATGTCAGCTGGGATGCTGCAAGCCTGAGGCTCTCGTAGGAGCGGCTTCAGCCGCGACGGGCTTCCTCGGTGACGCCCGTCGCGGCTGAAGCCGCTCCTACGACGCGCTAGGCCAGCGCTGGGTCACTTGACAGGCGGCGTGTTGACCGTCTGTTCCAGGTCCTTCTGCAGGTCGGCGAACAGCGGGGTCATCTTCTGCTGGATCGCCCCCATCAGGTTCTGCATCAGCTGCGGGGTCTTGTCGAGCAGGCTCTGGCCGGCCGGGCTCTCGTAGAACTCGGCCATCGCCAGCACGTCCTGCTTGGAGAAGGTCTGCTTGTACAGGTTGACGTAGAGCGGACGCATTTCCTGCCAGGACAGCGCCTTGCGCACGGTGGCCTGGGTACGCTCCTGGATCTGCTGCAGCTTCTGCTGCTGCGCGGCGTCGAGCGGGTGCTGCGCGGTGAGCTGGGCGAACTGCTGGCGCTGCATCGCCTCGATCTGCGGCAGCATGGTGTCGAGCATGTTCTGCGCGCGCGAGGCCGACAGCAGGCGGTTGACGTCGGCCTCGCTGGGCGGTTCGGCCAGCGCGGGGAGGGCGGCCAGGGCCAGCAGCAAGGCCAGCAGCAGGCGCTGCGGCCACTGGAAGAAGCGCGAAGTCGGGGACATGGAGCATCCTGCAGAACGATGACCGGCGGCCAGAATACGGCAATCGCCGCGCCGCCGCCGCGGCGCGTGGGGACGCGCGACCGGCCGGCGGCCGCTCCCTGGCCCGTTCAGGCGGCGCCGACGCGGAAACCGGGCGGTCCGGCGAATACCCTACAATCCGCGCCATGGGTAACGGGGCCATCCACATCTCGAGCAGCCTGACGATTCCGGAGGACGAGATCGTCGAGCGCTTCGTGCGCGCCAGCGGCGCCGGCGGGCAGAACGTCAACAAGGTCGCCACCGCGGTCGAGTTGCGTTTCGACCTGGCCGGCTCGCCGTCGCTGCCGGAGCCGCTGCGTGCGCGCCTGCTGGCGCGGCGCGACCGCCGCATCACCGCCGACGGGGTGCTGGTGATCGATGCGCAGCGCTTCCGTACCCAGGACCGCAACCGCGACGATGCGCGCCAGCGCCTGGCCGAGTTCATCGCTGCCGGGCTGTCGGTGCCGAAGCGGCGCATCGCCACCAAACCCTCGCACGGCGCCAAGTTGCGACGCCTGGACGCCAAGCGCGAGCGCAGCCAGATCAAACGCGGCCGCTCGCCCGGCCGCTGGGAGTGACTTTTGACCGAACGCGATTACCGCCTGCCCGCAGCGCCCCCGGACATCCCGATGGTCAAGCCCAGCCGCTTCATGCGCTGGCTCGGCCGCACCGCCTTGCGGCTGACCGGCTGGCGGGTCGTGGGCGAGTTTCCCAACGTGCCCAAGCTGGTGATGATCGTGGCCCCGCATTCGTCCAACTGGGACGGGTTCCTGGGCTTCGCGGTCAAGTTCGCGGTCGGCTTCGAGGTGCGTGTGCTGGGCAAGACCCAGTTGTTCTGGTGGCCGCTGGGACCGGTGCTGCGCAGGCTCGGCGGCATCCCGCTGGACCGCAACTCGCCGCGCGGCGTGGTCGAACAGGCGGTGGCGCTGATCCGCGGTGCCGAACGCATGTGGTACGTGATTACCCCAGAGGGCACGCGCAAGCGCGTGGAGAAGTGGAAGACCGGCTTCTGGAAGATCGCCCACGGCGCGCAGGTGCCGATTTTCCCGGTGTACTTCGACTACCCCAGCCGCACCGTCGGCCTCGGCGAGGTGGTGTGGACCAGCGAGGACATGCAGGCGGACATCGCCGCGATCCGCGAATGGTACCGGCCGTGGCGCGGCAAGCATCGCGATACGTTGTGAGCGACAGCGGCGGCTGACGGCGCCGCCCATCCGCCGTTTTGCCCGACGGCACAAACCGATGCCGTAGGAGCGGCTTCAGCCGCGACCGGACCATCGGGAAAGCGTCGGTCGCGGCTGAAGCCGCTCCTACGGTGCATGGGTCGGATGTTGTTGTGGGAGGGACTTCAGTCCCGACGACGGACGGCATCAGCCGACCTTTCGCTCGTCGCGGCTGACGCCGCTCCCACATGCCGGTCTTGACCCCCGCGCTACAGCGCGCTGCCGCCGAACTTCTGCGTGTACTGCAGGTACACGCTGCGGCCCACGGTGTCGAACCAGGACACGTCGTAGTACGGGTACGACGTATAGGTGCGGTCGTGCGGCGGCATCTTGTCGAACAGATTGGTCACCGTCAGCGACAGCTGCGCGTGGTCGGTGAAGCGGTACTGCAGCGAGGCGTTGTAGCGGTAGGTGGCGCCGATCCAGGGGCTGTCGCCGCTCTCCGGGTCGTAGACCTGGTCGTAGGAATCGGAGGTCGGCAGGCGGCCCAGGCGTTCGCCGTGCAGCGTCGCGGTCCAGGCGTTGCGCTCCCAGGACACACTGGCGCTGGCCTTGGTGCGCGGGATGTCGTAGCCGCTGTTGACCGCGAACTCGTCCACCATCGCTTCGCCGGCGTACACCTGGATGTCGTGGCGGCGTACCCAGGTGTAGTTGCCGCTCAGGCGGAAGGTGCCGATGCCGGTGTCGAGGCGGTACTGCGCGCTGAGGTCGATGCCGTTGGTGCGTTCGCGGGCGATGTTGATCGGGTTGACGTAGACCCCGTACAGGCGACCGTCGGCGCTGCGGGTGACCCGCGCCAACGCCTGCTGGCAGGTGGTGGAGGTGGCCTGCAGCACGCCGAGGCGGCAGTCGGCCTCGTCGCGCAGCACCTGGTCCACGCGCAGGTCCTGCACCTGGTCGCGCATGTCGATGTTGAAGTAGTCCACCGACAGGTCCAGGTCGGCCATCGGCGACCACACCAGGCCGGCGGTCCACGAGGTGCTGTTCTCCGGGTTCAGCGCGCGGTTGCCGCTGCGGCCGCGGATCACCGCCTCCTCGTTGTAGCTGCAGTCCTGGATCGCCACGCCCGGTTCCTCGCTGGCGCAGCGGTAGTAGTCCACGCCGGTGGTCTCGTCGTTGCCGGGGCCGGCGTACACGTAGTGCAGGTCCGGGGCGCGGAACGCGGTGCCGTAGGAGGCGCGCACCAGCAGCGTGTCCACCGGCCGCCACTCCAGCCCGCCGCTGTAGGTGAACTTGCCCAGCGAGCGCCCGGCGAAGCGGTACTGGTCGTAGCGTCCGGCCAGGCTCAGCGACACCGTCGACAGCACCGGCAGGCGCAGCTCGCTGGCCAGCGCCCAGCGGTTGCGGCTGCCGTGGCCGTCGGAGTCCTTCCAGCTGTAGTAGTAGTACTGCGTGGCCAGCGGGTCCGGGCGCAGGTTGTAGGCCTGGTTGCCGAATTCGGCGGTCGCGGCCATGCCGGCATCGCCGCCGGGCAGCGAGAACAGTGCGGTGTTGGTGGCGGTGAAGGCGAGGGTGTCGGTGCGCGAGCGCGGCTGGTACACCGTGCGCTGGGCGATGCTGTCGTACTCGGCGCGGCTCAGCGGCGTGTACAGGCGCTGCGGGTCGGCGTTGAAGATCGGCAGCCCCGAGTCCTCGTCCACGCCCAGCTGCGGACCGAGGAACAGCGCGTTGGCGCGCGCGGCGACGATCTGCGGCCAGCTGATCGTGGCCTGGTACTGCGAGTGGCTGAGGCTGGTCTCGTAGTCCCAGTCCGCGCCGAGGTGGCCCTTGAAACCGGTGGTGACGCTGAAGGTCTTCTGCCGGGTGCGGATGGTGCCGGCGTTGAGGCCGCCCATTTCTTCCGGACTGAACTGGCGTCCCCAGGCTTCCACCTGGTCGGTGGCCTGGTTGTAGAAATAGCCCTGCTCGTTGCCGTCCGGGGCCATGTAGCCCCACTGGGTCACGTCGCGGAACAGCGACAGCTCGTGGTAGCCCATCTGCACGTCGGCGAACCATTCGCTGCCGTTGTCGAAGGCGTAGCGCAGCGAGGCGTAGCCGTTGAGGCCGCGGCGCTTGTTGGTGATGGTGCCGTAGCCGATCGAGGCGCTGCTGCCGCAGAACGCGCCGTAGCCGGGGCGGGTGGCGTAGCCGGTGCTGCCGCCGTTGAGTCCGGACACCGCCGCGCAGGTGTCCGCGCCCGGGTCCAGGTAGTCGTCGTTGCCGTCGGTGCGCAGGAAGGTGCGGCGCGGTACCTGCGAGCGCGCGGTGGGGCCGTCCAGGGTGCTGTCCTGGCGGCTGCGCTCGTAGGCCCACAGCGGCGTCTGCGAGACCAGTTCGGCGCCGAACACCGCGTCGAAGTTGCCGCGCGACCAGCCGCTGCTGAGGCTGAGGTTGAAGCTCTCGCCGCCGCCGCGGGTGGTGTCGCCGAAACGGTAGTCCAGCGTGGTGCCGTCGGCGTGCTTCTTGAGGATGAAGTTGACCACGCCGGAGATCGCGTCCGAGCCGTAGATCGCCGAGGCGCTGCCGGTCAGGATCTCGATGCGGTCGATCATGCCCAGCGGGATGTTGGAGATATCGGTGAAGTTGCTGCGGCCCTTGAACGGCATCGGGAAATCGGCGATGCGGCGGCCGTTGACCAGCACCAGGGTGTGGTTGGGGCCGAGGCCGCGCAGATCCACCTGCTGCGCGCCGGGCGAGAAGTCCGCGCCGCTGGCCGACTGCGGGCTCTGCGTCTCGCCGCCGTTCTGGGTCATCGCGCGCAGCACGTCCGGCACCGAGGTGAAGCCGTTGGCCTTGATCTGCTCGGCGCTGATCACGCTGATCGGTGCGGGGCCTTCCACCTGCGTGCGTGGGATGCGCGAGCCGGTCACGCGCAGGGTGTCCAGTTGCGCCACCGGCGCCTCGGCCGCCGCGGCCGGCGCCGGCGCGGCGGCACGGACCGGCTGCGCGCGGGCCGGGGCCGGCTCCTGGCGCCGCACCAGCCAGGCGCCGGAGGGGTCGCGCTGGGCGACGAAGCCGCTGCCGCGCAGCACCTGCTGCAGCGCCTGTGCGGTGTCCAGTTGGCCGTGCGCGCCGCCGCTGCGGGCTTGGCCCAGTTGGTCGGCGCGGTAGATCAGTTGCGCGCCGGATTGCCGCGCCAGGGTGTCCAGCGCCGCGCGCAGCGGGCCGGCGGGGACGTCCACCGTGCCGGTGGCGGCAACGGCAGCGGGTTGCGCCTGCGCCGCACAGGCGCTCGCACAGGCCATGCTCAGCAGCAGGGCACGCATCGGATACCGCATCGAGTTTTCTCCCCAAACGGGCGCGGAGCGCGCCTCAGTAGCTCCAGGACGAACGAGACCGACAAATCCCCCCGCCGCCGCGCCGGCCCGGCGCGGGACGGCCTACCGGCTGTGCAACAGCACCGTGTCGCCGTGGCGCTCGGCGCGGATCGGGAACCCCTGTTCGAGCAGGCGCACGAAGGCGTCGACGTTGGACCAGCGCACGTTGCCGCCGACCCGCAGCGCCGCGGCACCGGCATCGGCGACCTGCAGCTTGACCGTGTTGTAGCGGTTGAACTCGGCCACCGCCGCCTGCAGCGGGGTGTCGTCGAAACTCAGGTAGCCGCTGCGCCAGTCCAGCACGCGCTCGGCCTCGGCCAGCGCGACCCGGCGTACCAGCACCCCGTGCGGCCCGGCCTGGGCGATGCTGCCGGCGTGCAGCAGCAGCGGCGGCGCCTGCGGCGCGCTCGCCGATTCCAGCCGCACCGTGCCTTCGGTGACCACCACGCGCAGCGCATCGGCCTCGCGGCGCACCGCGAAGCGCGTGCCCACCGCCACCACCCGGCGTGCGCCGCTGTCGACCACGAACGGCCGGCCCGGGTCCTTGCTCACCGCGAAGAACGCCTCGCCGCGCTGCAGGTCGATGCGCCGCTGCGCGCGCGACAGCGCCACCGCGATGCGGCTGTCGCTGCTCAGCGTGGCCTGCGAGCCGTCGGCCAGGGCCACCGGGCGCAGCTGGCCGGTGAGGCTGGCGTAGGCGGTCGGCACCGGTTCGACGGCATGCCGCCAGACCAGGGACAGCACCGCGGCACCGAGCAGCGCGGCCGCCAGCGCGGCCGGCCAGCGCCGTCGCCGCGGCGCACGCGGACGCGGGGCGAAGCGCAGGCCGCGCAGGTCCGGCGCGGCGGTGGCGGCGCTGGCGGCCGTGGCGGCCGGCGGCAGCGTGCTGCGGCCGCCCAGGCCCTGCCAGCGGCCGCGTTCGGGCACCTGCCCATCGCGCTGGCCGGCGCCAAGTGCCTGCAGGCGCCCACTCTCCTGCCAGGCGGCCTGCAGGCGCAGGAACGCCACCCGGTGCGCGGTGGCCGCGGCCAGCCAGGCATCCAGGCGCGCCTGCCGTGCGTCGGACCAGTCGTCGCGGTCGCGCCGCGCCAGCCAGGCCGCCGCACGCGCCTCAATCCACCTGCTGTCCATCGCGTGCCCGCGCCTGCATCGGCTTCGCCGGCGCCGCCGCGCCCTCGTCGCCATGGAAATGATCGGCCAGCAGGCGCATGCCCCGGGCCACCTGCTTCTCCACGCTCTTCTCGCTGATTCCCAGGCGCACGGCCACCTCCTTCTGCGGCAGTTCCTCGACCCGCCGCAGCCAGACCACGCTGCGGCAGCGGCCCGGCAACCGGTCGAAGGCCGCCGCCAGCCGGCCCAGCACCTGCCGTCCGCCGCACCAGCGTTCCGGCGACAGCTCGTCTATCAGGACGTGCATCGACTCCAGATCCCCCACCGCCTCGATCGACACCACCCGGTTGCGGCGCAGCCGGTCGGTCATCAGGTGCCGCGCGGTGGCGAACAGGAACGACTTGGGCAGGCTCGGCCGGGCCTTGCCGGCGGCCTCGTAGACGCGCACGTAGATCTCCTGGCGCAGGTCGTGCCACTCCTCGCGATGCGGCCAGCAGCGCCGCAGGTAGCCGCTGAGCGCCTGCTCGTGGACGAGGATTTCTTGGACGAACCAATCGTCGAGGGAAGCGGACATGGATCCCACATTAGCCGATCACCGGTGCGTGCGGGCAAGTGCCGCGCGCGCCGACGTGGGAGGGTGAGGCGGCGGGGGGAAACCGTGCCGCCGTTCGTCCCCTCTCAGCAACGAGCCGCACGCTCGCCCGCCCGCCCCGTTCCCGAGGAGATCCGCATGACCCGTTCCGTCGGCATGTTCCGGCCCTGGATGTCGCTGCTGCTGGGCCTGTGCCTGGCCACGCCCGCCGTCGCGCGCGATTACCGCCAGTACCTGGTCGGCGATCCGGCCGCGCCCACACCCGGCCCGGTGTCGCCTGGCCTGCTGCTGATGGGCGGCGGCGACCGCAACTACGACGCGCTGCGCTGGTTCATGGCCAAGGCCGGGCATGGCCACGTGGTGGTGCTGCGCGCCTCGCAGGCCAACGAGGTGGGCGAGGAGTTCTACCGCAAGGTCGGGGGCGTGGCCTCGGTCGAGACGTTCGTGTTCAGCGGCCGCGGCGCCTCCAGCGATCCGGCGCTGCTGCGCGCGCTGGCCCGCGCCGACGGCATCTTCATCGCCGGCGGCGACCAGTCGCGCTACGTGCGCTACTGGAAGAACACGCCGGTGGCCGACGCGCTGGACGCGCACGTGCGCGCCGGCAAGCCGCTGGGCGGCACCAGCGCCGGCCTGGCGATGCTGGGCGAGTACCTGTACGGCTCGATGGACGGCGGCAGCATCACCAGCCCGGCGGCGCTGGCCGATCCGCTGGGGCCGGCGGTCACCATCGAGACCGACTTCCTGCACCTGGACCTGCTCAAGCGGGTCATCACCGACACCCACTTCCGCGAGCGCGACCGCCTCGGCCGCCTGTTCGCGTTCCGCGCCAAGGCCGCCACGCTGGCGCCGCAAGGCGAACCGCTGATCGGCCTGGGCGTGGACGAGAGCGCCGCGCTGGCGGTGGAGGGCGACGGCACCGCGCGCGTCTATGCCACCGATCCGCAGGCCGTGGCCACCGTGGTCGCCGGGCCGCTGCAACCCTCCACCCCGGCCGGACAGCCGCTGCAGGCCGCTCGCATCGAGACCGTCGGGGTCGGCCCCGGTTCCACTCTGCACCTGCCCGACGGCCGCGTCGAGGCGCCGGTGTTCCACCGCTACTACGCGGTGCAGGACGGGCGCACGCGCGAGATTCCCGCCACTACCCTGGTGATCCATGGCGGCGCCGGTGTCGAGCGCGCCAGCAGCAGCCCCGCCGACCTGGCCGAGGCGCGCGCGGCCATGGAGAAGGCGCTGCGCACCGGGCAGGCGCTGCTGGCGCAGGGCAAGCCGGCGGTGGATGCGGTCGCCGCGGCGATCGCCGTGCTGGAGGACTCGCCGCAGTTCAACGCCGGCAAGGGCGCAGTGTTCACCCACGACGGCCGCAACGAACTGGACGCGGCGATCATGGACGGGCGCACCGGCAAGGCCGGCGCGGTGGCCGGCGTGCACCGGGTCAAGAATCCGATCGAACTGGCGCGTGCGGTGATGGACCAGTCCGAGCACGTGATGCTGGTCGGCGATGGCGCCGAGGTCTTCGCGAAGCAGCACGGGATCGCGCTGGTCGCGCCGTCCTACTTCCGCACCGAGAAGCGCTGGCAGCAACTGCAGCAGGCGCTGAAGGAAGAAGCCAACAAGCAGGCGCACGCCGACCTGGAGACCGCCAAGCACTTCGGCACGGTCGGTGCGCTGGCGCTGGACCTGCAGGGCAACCTGGCCGCCGGCACCTCCACCGGCGGCATGACCAACAAGCGCTATGGCCGCGTCGGCGATTCGCCGATCATCGGCGCCGGCACCTTCGCCGACAGCCGCTGCGCGGTGTCCGGCACCGGCTGGGGCGAGTTCTACATCCGCGCGGTGGCCGCCTACGACATCTGCGCGCGGGTGAAGTACGCCGGGCAGAGCCTGGCCCAGGCCGCCGACGCGGTGATCGACCAGCAGATCCCCAAGGCCGGCGGCGACGGCGGTGCGATCGCGCTGGGCGCCGACGGCAGCGTGGCCTTCCCGTTCAACACCGAGGGCATGTACCGCGGCTGGATCGGCGCCGACGGCGTGCCGCACGTGGCCATCTTCAAGGACGAGGCGTTGCCGCTGCCCGGCGGGCAGTGAGCCCGGCGCGCCGGCGCTCCCTGCGGGGCGCCGGCCGTGCAACGCGTCGGCGGCTGGCGCCGTGATCGGGACGCCGGCGCCATGCCTGCGCCCGGCCATCTGTACGCCGGCTGGCTGCCGCGCCGGGCCGAGCCAATGGCACATGCCGCTGCCATGCAAACCCGGTAACGTGGGCGGCTGTCTTGGCCCCAAGGTCCTCCCAGGAGTTCCACCTCATGTCGCGTAACGTCGTTCTGGCCGCCGCCATCAGCCTGGCGCTGGCTGCCTGTTCCGGTAAGGAGTCCACCCCCGTGCCCGCCGCTCCCGCTGCTCCGGCCGCCGCGCAGCCCGCCGCCGCCGCCAACCCGCTGCTGACCCCCAGCACGCTGCCGTTCCAGGCGCCGCCGTTCGACAAGATCAAGGACAGCGACTACCTGCCGGCCTTCGAAGAGGGCATGAAGCAGCACCTGGCCGAGATCCGCAAGATCGCCGACAACCCGGAGCCGGCCACCTTCGCCAACACCCTGGAAGCGATGGAGCGCAGCGGCGAGACCCTGACCCGCGTGTCGCGCATCTTCTTCGGCCTGGTCCAGGCCGACACCAACGATGCCCGCCAGAAGATCCAGGAAGAGATCGCGCCCAAGCTGGCCGCGCACCAGGACGAGATCAGCCTGGACCCGAAGCTGTTCGCGCGCATCAAGAGCCTGTACGACCAGCGCGACACGCTGACCCTGGACCCGGAGCAGAAGCGCCTGGTCGAGTACGAATACCAGGAGTTCGTGCGTGCCGGCGCGCAGCTGTCCGACGCCGACAAGGCCACCCTGCGCAAGCTCAACGTCGAAGAGACCACCCTGGCCACGCAGTTCCACACCAAGCTGGTCGCGGCCACCGCCGCCGGTGCGGTGGTGGTGGACGACAAGGCCAAGCTCGACGGCCTGTCCGACGGCGACATCGCCTCGGCCGCGCAGGACGCCACCGCGCGCAAGCTCGACGGCAAGTACCTGCTGGCCCTGCAGAACACCACCCAGCAGCCGGTGCTGGCCTCGCTGAAGGACCGCGACCTGCGCCAGCAGGTGATGGCCGCTTCGCAGTCGCGCGCCGAGAAGGGCGATGCCAACGATACCCGCCAGACCGTGCAGCGCCTGGCGCAACTGCGCGCGCAGAAGGCCAAGCTGCTCGGCTTCGACAGCTATGCCGCCTACAGCCTCAGCGACCAGATGGCCAAGACCCCGGACGCGGCGCTGAAGCTGCTCACCGACACCGTGCCCGCCGCCACCGCCAAGGCGCGCAGCGAGGCTGCGGAAATGCAGAAGGTGATCGACGCCCAGAAGGGCGGCTTCAAGCTCACCGCCGCCGACTGGGACTTCTATGCCGAGCAGGTGCGCAAGGCCAAGTACGACCTGGACGAGTCGCAGATCAAGCCGTACTTCGAACTGGACAACGTGCTGCAGAACGGCGTCTTCTATGCCGCCAACCAGCTGTACGGCCTCACCTTCAAGGAACGCACCGACATCCCCACCTACCACGACGGGATGAAGGTCTATGAAGTGTTCGACAAGGACGGCAAGTCGCTGGCGCTGTTCTATACCGACTACTTCAAGCGCGACAGCAAGTCCGGCGGCGCCTGGATGGACGAGTTCGTCGGCCAGAACGGCCTGACCGGCACCAAGCCGGTGGTCTACAACGTCTGCAACTTCACCAAGCCCGCTCCCGGCCAGCCGGCGCTGCTGAGCTTCGACGACGTCACCACCATGTTCCACGAGTTCGGGCATGCGCTGCACGGCATGTTCTCCAACGTGAAGTACCCGACCCTGGCCGGCACCGCCACCTCGCGCGACTTCGTCGAGTTCCCCTCGCAGTTCAACGAGCACTGGGCGTCGGATCCGAAGGTGTTCGCGCACTACGCCAAGCACTACCAGACCGGCGAAGCGATGCCGGCCGACCTGGTGGAGAAGATCAAGAAGTCGCGCACCTTCAACCAGGGCTACGCCACCACCGAGTACCTGTCGGCGGCGCTGCTCGACCTGTCCTGGCACACCCTGCCGGCCGACGCGCCGCTGCAGGACGTGGACAAGTACGAGGCCGACTCGCTGAAGAAGTACAAGGTGGACCTGGCCGAAGTGCCGCCGCGCTACCGCACCACCTATTTCGACCACATCTGGGGCGGCGGCTACTCGGCCGGCTATTACGCCTACTTCTGGTCGGAAGTGCTCGACGACGACGCGTTCCAGTGGTTCAAGGAACACGGCGGCCTGACCCGCGCCAACGGCGACATCTTCCGCGCCAAGATCCTCTCGCGCGGCAACACCGTCGACCTGGCCACCCTGTACCGCGACTTCCGCGGCAAGGATCCCAGCGTCGAGCCGCTGCTGGAAAATCGCGGTTTGAAGAACTGATCGGCGCTGCGCCGACCGGGTGTGTCGAGAACGGGATGGCCTTGCGGCCATCCCGTTTTTGTTGGAGTGTCCGGATACTCCATCCGCCACAAGGAGATGGTCATGAAGGGAAGCTGGATTGTCGGTATGGCGCTGCTGGGCGCCTGCTTTACGGTGTCTGCCGCAGGGCGGTTGGACATCCGGCTGGAACACGCGCAAGCAGACAGCAAACGCGCGGGCGCAGCGGTCATCACGATTACCCTGGTCAATGTGGGCGATCAGCCGATCGCGGTGCCGGATGCCTATATCCCCGAGGTGAGCCGCGACGGGCGACTGCAAGCGAATCTGTTCCGAGTGCTGCAGGAAGACGGAGGCCTGGCGGACTACGTCGGCATTCACGTGAGTCAGCTCCCGGGTTCGATACCCGATGTGATCCTGCCCCCGGGCGAGTCGAAATCCGCGACTGTGGATCTGTCACTGAACTACCGGATCGTGCCTGGACGCCGCTACTTGGTGGCTGTGCAGCCGTTGTTGCGGTACAGCGAACTTCCGGCGACCACCACCGCGAATGTTTCCGGTCAGGTGGGTTCCCTCAAGGCCGCTAAGTCCAACCGCATCGAGGTCATGCCGTAGGCATCGGCCGACGGCGTAACCGCCGTTCTTTTGCTCGCACGCTGACGCGCGCTGCGGTCTGGGAAGGCACACTCGAACCGCCCAGGTGGCGTGCCTCGACAGATGCGGCATGATTGCGGCTGATCCATCAGCTTATGCATGGGAGTCGAAACATGATGGTGGGTCTGGCGCTTCTGATGAGCGTGACAGCGGGTTCGGCGCATTTCGGCGAATCGAGACTGGAGAGCTTTTCCAATGTCTGCTGGTCCGAGGATGGCGGAGATTTGCTGGGGACGACGCTATGGATCCTGCCTGCCGTCGATGGCACTCGGCTGTTGATCCAGCGCTACGAGGGCGGGCCTTTGACGCCGGCCTTGTTGTCGACGCGTGTCGAAGACGGAAAGCTCGTGGTGTACTCCGACCGGAGCGAACCGCTTTACGCGGTGCGTCGCGACGGTAAAGGAGTCCGGATCAGGTATCTCGATGGCGAGCAAGGGAGTGATGGCGGAAACGAGGAGCGTCTCCCTCCCGTTGTCACAGTGGGTGAGTTTCCAGACTGCAAATGAGTTGCCGTCTGCATGGTGTCGGCAGGCGTCTGTGCCGGGCGGCGCCATGCCTTTCGTCACTGGCCCCCCGAGCCGCTGAGCGCGCACTGTCGCGATGGCACGACCCGTGCCGTCCTCGCTCACCATAGGTGCCCCATGACCCTCGCCGATCCGCATGCCACCCGCCTGCAGCGCGCCGCGCGCTGGAGCCGCAAGGAACTGCTGCCGATGGTGGTGATGCTGTTGCTGCTCACCGCGGCGCGGTCGTCCTTCGCCAATCACTACGTGGTGCCGTCCGGCTCGATGCAGCCGACGCTGCAGCCCGGCGATCGTGTCGCCGTGGACATGAGCGCCTACGGGCTGCGCGTGCCGTTCACCGAGTACCGCGTGCTCGAACGCGGTCGGCCGCAGCGCGGCGACGTGGCGGTGTTCGATTCGCCGCACGATGGCACCCGCCTGATCAAGCGCGTGGTGGCGGTGGCGGGCGATCGCGTCGACGTGCGCGATGGCCATCTCTCGATCAATGGACAGCCACTGCAGGTGGACGCCGCAGGCGATCAGGAGCGGTTCGGCGCGCGCGTCGCGCGGCTCGACCTGGACGCGGGTGGCGGCCCGGACCTGCACGGCGTGCGGGTACCGCCCGGCAAGCTGCTGGTCATGGGCGACCATCGCGGCAACAGTTTCGACGGGCGCTACTTCGGTTTCGTCGATGCCGACAGCGTCTATGGCAAGGCGCTGGCGGTGTTCTATCGCCGTGGCGAGGGGTTGGAGTGGGCGCGGTTGTAAGGCACCTCTAGCAACGCGGGGACGTGCTCCGTAGGAGCAGCGTCAGCCGCGACGGGCATTCCCGGTAACGCCTCGCGGCTGAAGCCGTTCCTACGGATGCGACGTGCTGCTGGCGCGGTGCAATCAGAACGCCACGTCCGCCAGCGCGCACGCCACCTCCCACAGCCGCGCGGCCACCTGCGGATCGCGCGCCTGCCGGGCGATCCTGGCCAGAGCTGGATCGCCTTTCAGTTCGAACAGGCCGTCCGGCCCGTAGTACGCGCCACCCCGCACCTGGGGCGAGGTCGCGGCATAGAGCGTGGGGAGGGCGCCGGCCGCAGCGGAATGGCTGATCAACGGGGCCAGCCATTTGGTCGCCGTGCCCACCACGCTGCGGCGGCCGTCTGCGTCCGGGCCATTGGCGACCAGCGCGGTCTGCGCGATGCCGGGATGCGCGGCGACTGCACACAGGCCCCACCCGCGCGCGTCGCTGCGCCGCTGCAGTTCCAGCGAGAACATCAGCATCGCCAGCTTGGATTGCCCATAGGCCTTCCACGGCCGATAGGGACGTTCGCTCTGCAGGTCGTCGAAGTCGATGCGGCCCTGGCGGTGCGCCAGGCTCGACAGGTTCACCACGCGTGCGCCCGGCGCGGCGTGCAACAGCGGCAGCAGCCGCGCGGTCAGCGCGAAGTGGCCGATGTAGTTGCTGCCGAACTGCAGTTCCAGGCCGTCGGCGGTGGTCTGCCGCTGCGGCGGCGCCATCACGCCGGCGTTGTTGATCAGCAGATCCAGCCGCGGGGAGCGCGCCGCGATGCGCTCGGCGAAGGCGGCTACCGAGGACAACTGCGCCAGGTCCAGGGCTTCCACGCGCACGTCGGCCGCCGGATGCGCGGCCAGGATCGCCTGCCGCGCGGTCTCGCCCTTGCCCGGGTTGCGTGCGGCCAGCACCACGCCGGCGCCCGCGCCGGCCAGCGCCAGCGCGGTCTCGTAGCCCAATCCGCCGGGGCTGGCGCCGGTGACGATCGCGATCTTGTCGCGCTGCGGCGGCAGGTCGGCCAGTGTCCAGCGGCTCATGGCGCCACCTCCTGCGCCAGCGCGCGCCACCAACGCGCGCCGGTTGCTGGCTGCATGAGGTCGACGTGCTCGCCCATCCGCGGCGTGGCCAGCGCCACGCCGGCGGCATCGGCCAGCGCGGCGAGGCGTTCGAAGGGTTCGTGCCAGGCGTGCATGGCCAGGTCGAAGGTGCCGTTGTGGATCGGCAGCAGCGTGCGTCCGCGGATGTCCAGATGCGCCTGCAGGGTCTGCTCCGGCTGCATGTGCACGTGCGGCCAATCCACGTCGTAGGCGCCGTTCTCGATCAGGCTCACATCGAACGGGCCTAGCCGCTCGCCGATCGCCTTGAAGTCGTCGGAGTAGCCGCCGTCGCCGCTGAAGAACAGCTTCAGTTCGGGCGTCTGGATCGCCCACGAACACCACAGGCGGCGCCCGCGGTCGAACATGCCGCGCCCGGAGAAATGTTGTGCCGGGGTGGCGGTCAGCGTCACCCCGTCCACCGTGGTCGATTGCCACCAGTCCAGTTGCCGCACCTTGTCCGCGGCCACGCCCCAGCGCCGCAGCAGGTCGCCCACGCCCAGCGGCGTCACGAAGGTCCCGACGCGCTCGGCCAGGCGGCGGATGCTGGCGCGGTCCAGGTGGTCGTAGTGATCGTGCGACAGGATCACCCCGGCGATCGGCGGCAACGCGTCCAGCGCGATCGGCGGCGCGTGGAAGCGCCGCGGGCCGGCGAACGGAAACGGCGAGACGCGTTCGGAGAACACCGGGTCGGTCAGCCACAAGCGTTCGCGCAGCTTGAGCAGCACGGTGGAATGGCCCAGCCGGTACAGGCTGCGGTCGGGCGCGGCCAGCAGCTGTGCGGCGGTCAGCGGCAGCACCGGCAGCGGCTGCGCAGGCACCGCCTCGGGCGACTTGCGGGTCAGCAGATGCCACATGATCCGCAGGGTCCCGGCCAGACCGGGCAGGCCGCTGGTGCCCGGGGTGGCGTTGCGGAAGCGGCCGTGGCGGTACTGCGGCGAGGCCAGATGCGAGGACGGGACAGGGGACAGCAGGGAAGCGGATGCGGACATGGCAGCAATCCTTGGAGGGCATCTTGCGGAGAACTTACACTGCACAGTGTAGTTTCCTTTTCGCGAAAGTAAACCGGTCGGTGTAACATCCATTCATGCCTTTTCTATCCACGCCCGCTCCGACACGGCTGACCGATCGCAAGCGCCAGGCGATCCTGGAGGCGGCGATCGCCGAGTTCCGTGGCCATGGCTTCGAGGCCACCAGCATGGACCGCATCGCGGCCAGCGCCGGCGTGTCCAAGCGCACCGTCTACAACCATTTCCCCAGCAAGGACGCGCTGTTCGACGCGATCCTGGTGCAGCTCTGGCAGCGCAGCCTGGACACGGTCGGCGTGCCTTACGACCCGCAGCAGCCGCTGCGCGCACAGCTGCTGCAGTTGCTGCGGCAGAAGCTGCGGCTGTTCGACGATCCCGCCTTCGTCGACCTGTCGCGGATGGCGATGGTCGAGGGCATGCGTGCGCCCGAGCGTGCGCGTGATCTGGTCGCGCGCCTGGGCAGCAAGGAGGAGGGCACCCTGGTGTGGTTGCGCGCGGCGCTGGCCGACGGCCGGCTCAAGCCGCTGCAGCCCGAGTTCGCCGCGCAGCAGTTGCAGGCGCTGATCAAGGGCCTGGCGTTCTGGCCTCAGGTGAGCGTGGGCCAGCCACCGCTCAGCGCGGCACAGCAGGCCGAGGTCGCGGCGTCGGCGGCCGACATGTTCCTTGGGCACTACGCGCGCGATCCGGACTAGCCGCATCGCCGCGCGTGCGCAGCGGGCATCAGCCCTCGCACCACACCGCCAGTTCGTAGCCGTCGCCGTCGGCGAAGTGGAAGCGGCGCCCGCCGGGGAAGTCGAAAAGCGGGCGCACGATGCGGCCGCCGGCGGCTTCGATGCGGGCCTGGGTTGCTGCGAGGTCGTTGGAGTACAGCACCACCAGGGCGCCGCCGGGCTGCGGCGTGCCGTGGAAGAAGCCGCCGCTCAGGCGGCCGTCGCGGAACTCGCAGTAGTCCGGGCCGTAGTCCTGGAAGGTCCAGTCGAAGGCCTGGCCGTAGAAGGCCTTGGCCGCATCGATCGAGGCGACGGCAAATTCCAGATAGTCGATGCGGTGGTGTTGCTCGGCGCGGGACATGGGCGGCTCCTGTGGACGAGCCGGCAGTATCCATCGCCCGGGCGGCGCCGGCTTGGCGAAAACGGCCAGCGGGTTGGCCGTCGCGTTCGACGGTTCCGCAGCGGCGGTGTCTGCGCTTCGGTTGCACGCCAGGCCTGTCTTCGGCCGTGCGGTTCTTGCCGACTTCTCGAAGGGCGTGGCTTGGAATCCTTGCGTTGGGGGCGGTGGAACTCGATGCACGGCCCGTCGGCGATCCGATCGGTGCGAGGTCGAACTGGATCGACGCTGCGCTGGCGGAGCGCGCGGTCGACCTGTGCAGCCGCTTTACTTCGCCGGGAGCGTGCGGACGAAGGCGATGGCTTCGCGCAGCAGGCGTGCGGCGAGCGCGTCGTCGGCGAAGGTCTCCGGCGCGACCCGGACCCAACCGGCCATCGCCCGGCCGCGCGACAGCATCGGCACGATTTCGGGCAGGGCCAACGCCCACGCGTCGTTGCCCTTACCGAGTCGCACCAGCACGCCGTCGTCGCGCGCGCCGCACAGCAGATGGCCGTGCAGCAGCCAGGCCCAGCCACCGAACATCGGTTTCTCGGTCAGACCGCGCTGCGCACCGAGCGTGTCGCGCAGCATGTGCTCCAAGCCTGCATCTCTGGCCATATGTCACCCGGGTCTTTTCGCACCTGGCGACACGGTAGCAAACGGCGCCAGACGACAGCCTGTACTCGATGCAGCGCGGCGTCGGCGTGCAGACGAGGTGGCCGGATCACTCTTTTTTACCCAATCCAAGCGGATGCAGGTGCAGCGCCCTGTAGGGGCGGCTTCAGCCGCGACAGGCGTTATCGTGACCGCCTGTCGCGGCTGAAGCCGCTCCTACGACGCGAACGCCCGACAGCGCGCGTTTCGTCGCTCTCAGCGGCGCACTGCCGTCGCAGACCCTGTCAACGTGCATGCCGCTGCACCAGCGCGCGCGGGCTGAGCCCGGTCAGTTGCCGGCTGTCGCGCACCAGATGCGGCGCGTCGCCGTAGCCGGCCTCGAGGGCGGCCGCGGTCAGGTTGGGATGCTGACGGACCAGGCCCAGGAAGCGTTGCAGGCGCAGGATGCGCTCCAGGGTCTTGGCGCCATAGCCGAACGCGTCGTGGCTGCGTCGCCGCAGCGTGCGTTCGCTGATGCCCAGCGCGTTAGTTAGTGCTGCCAGTCGCGGTGGTGCGTCGCCGGCGAGCTGCGCGAACAGCCAGGCCATCGCGTGGTCGGCCTGCAGTGGGCGGCTGGCGCACAGCGCGTGCAAAGCCGCCAGCGGATCGGCGGCCTCTTCCAACTGCGCCTGCCAGTGACGGCCTTGCCCATCCCACAGCGCCTCCAGCGGCACACGCTGGTCTGCGATGGCGTGTAGCGGCACGCCGAGCAGGCTGGCGCCGGCACCGGCGGCCAGACGCACGCCGGTGAGCACGCTGCCTGACGCCAATGCGGCCTCGGTGGCGCGGCGGTCCGGCCCGGCCACGAACAGCGCGTGGCCGTCCCAGATCAGGTCGACGCAGCCATCCGGCAGCACCTGCGTCGCGGCGGTCTCGGCTTCGCCCTGGCGGAACCGCCAACTGCAGCGCAGGCGGTCGCGCAGCGCCGGTGGTGCGTCGGCTTCGGCGTAGCGGGAGGGCAGGGACACGGACGGTCGGTGTGCAGCGGGCGTGCCGCCACGGTAGCAGAGCGCAAGGGCGCCGCTGACGCGCGGCCGTGCGCAGCTACCGCTCCGACGGCCCGCTCTCGTCGTAGCCGCGCGGGGTGAACAGGTCCGGCTGGATCAGCTCGATGAAGGCGCGTGCCTGCGGCGACAGGTACTTGCCCTTGCGCACCACCACGCCGTAGCTGCGCGCCGGGAAGTAGTCGCCCAGGGCGCGGGTGGCCAGGCGCGCGCGGTCGGCGTCGGTGAGGCAGATCGAACTGACGATGGACACGCCCATGCCCATCGCCACGTACTGCTTGATCACCTCCCAGCCGCCGACTTCCAGCGCCACGGTGTAGGGCACGCGCGCCTGCTGGAACACCAGGTCGACCAGGCGATAGGTGACCTGGCGCCGCGGCGGCAGGATCAGCGGGTAGGGCGACAGGTCTTCCAGGGTCAGCCTGGGCTTGCGGGCCAGCGCGTGGTCGCGCGGGGCGATCAGCAACTGTTCGAAGCGGTACACCGGGGCGTAGCTGAGGTCGGCCGGCACGTCGAGCATCGAGCCGACCGCCAGGTCCACCGCGTCCTCGCGCAGCAGGTCGGTACCGTCGGCGCTGATCGCGTTGTGCAGGGTCAGCCGCACCTGCGGGTGGCGGGCGCGGAAGGCCTCCACGATCTTGGGCAGCAGATAGAGGATGGTGGAACTGTTGGCGGCGACGTTGAGTTCGCCGGCGTCCAGCCCGCGCGCCTTCTCGCGGAAATCCGCCTCCAGCCGGTCCAGGCTCTCCACCAGCGGCTGCGCCATCTCGTACAGCAACTGGCCCTCGCGGCTGGGCACCAGGCGCCGGCCGCTGCGCTCGAACAGCACCACGCCCAGTTCGCGTTCCAGCGCCTGCAACTGCAGGGTCACCGCCGGCTGGCTGACGAACAAGGCCTCTGCGGCACGCGACACCGCGCCCAGTCGCACCGTCTGGCAGAACGCGCGCAGCGGCTTGAGCCGGTCGGATTTGTAGGGAAATCGCGGGGTTGCGGCGCTACCCGTGGCCATGACGTGATAGATATAAGGCTTGCTTATATAAAGCATTGACAAAACTGCTTTGTCAAATACATGCGCCGGAAGCACGGTGGAGCCCCGGAAACATCGAGGAATCCCCACATGTCCGCCCCCGCTTTCGCCACCGCTCCCGACCCGTCCACGCGCTCCACGCCGGGTATCGCGCTCACCGCTTCGCTGGCCGGTCAGGACGCCCTGCTGCCGCCGCCGCTGCTGGCCCTGTTGGTGTCGCTGCACCGGGCGATCGAGCCGGAGCGCCAGGCGCGGTTGGCGGCGCGGCGAGAGCGCCAGGCGTTCTTCGACGCCGGCGGCCTGCCGGACTTCCGCGACGACACCCGCGCGATCCGCGAGGGCGACTGGCAGGTGGCGCCGCTGCCCGAGGCGCTGCAGGACCGCCGGGTCGAGATCACCGGCCCGACCGATCCGAAGATGGTCATCAACGCGCTGAACTCCGGCGCCAAGGTGTACATGGCCGACTTCGAGGACTCGACCGCGCCGACCTGGCGCAACCTGGTCGCCGGCCAGCGTGCGCTGGCCGAGGCGGTGGCCGGGACGCTGACCTTCACCGCGCCGGCCGCGCGCGACGGCAGCCCGGGCAAGCGCTATGCGTTGCGCCCCTACGAGGAGCAGGCGGTGCTGATCGTGCGCCCGCGCGGCTGGCACCTGGACGAGAAGCACGTGCTGGTCGACGGCCAGCCGCTGGCCGGCGGCCTGTTCGATGCGGCGCTGTTCGCCTTCCACAACGGCCGCGCGCTGCAGGCCAAGGACCGCGGCCCGTACCTGTACCTGCCCAAGCTGCAGTCGATGGAGGAAGCGGCGCTGTGGGAGACCGCGCTGGCCCACATCGAGGACATGCTCGGCCTGCCGCAGGGCCAGATCAAGGTCACCGTGCTGATCGAGACGCTGCCGGCAGTGTTCGAGATGGACGAGATCCTGCACGCGCTGCGCGGCCGCATCGTCGGCCTGAACTGCGGCCGCTGGGACTACATCTTTTCCTACCTGAAGACCTTCCGCCGGCATCCGGACCGGGTGCTGCCCGAGCGCGGCCAGGTGACCATGACCCAGCCGTTCCTGAAGGCTTACTCGGAACTGCTGATCCGCACCTGCCACCGCCGCGGCGCGCATGCGATGGGCGGCATGGCCGCGCAGATCCCGATCGGCCACGACGAGGCGGCCAACGAGCAGGCGATGGCGCGAGTGCGCGCGGACAAGTTGCGCGAAGTCACCGCCGGCCACGACGGCACCTGGGTGGCGCACCCGGCGCTGATCCCGATCGCCCGTGCGGTGTTCGACGAGCACATGCGCACGCCGAACCAGCACGCAGTGCGCCGCGAGGACGTGCAGGCCGACCGCGACACGCTGATCGCCCCGTCCACCGGCACCATCACCCGCGCCGGCTTCGAGGGCAACATCGAGGTGTGCGTGCGCTACCTGGCGGCGTGGTTGGACGGCAACGGCTGCGTGCCGATCCACCACCTGATGGAAGACGCCGCCACCGCCGAGATCAGCCGCAGCCAGCTGTGGCAGTGGCTGCACGTGGGCGGCCTGCACCTGGACGACGGCACCGCCATCGACTTTGCCCTGTTCGACGCCTGCCTGCGGCAGTTACCGGCACGGCTGGGCGAGCGCGCGCTGCTGCCGGGCGGGGCGCGGGTGGACGAGGCCATCGCCTTGCTCGATCGCCTGACCCGCGACGAAGAACTGGCCGACTTCCTGACCTTGCCGGCCTATCAGTTGATCGATTGATGTGAGGCCGGGAGTGGGGATTCGGGAATGGGGAATCGTGGAAGCGATACCCCTGCGTCGGATCCCTTCCATGCCGGCCAAGCCTTAAATCCGACACCCCCACCGTTTCATCGCTGCATCCATTTCGAGGAGAACGCCAGATGAGCACCACGCTGCAGACCGCCGAACAGATCCAGCGCGACTGGGACACCGATCCGCGCTGGGCCGGGATCACCCGCAACTACACCGCCGCCGACGTGGTGCGCCTGCGCGGCACGGTGCACGTGGAGCATTCGCTGGCCCGGCTCGGCGCCGAGAAGCTGTGGAAGTACCTGCACGAGAAGGACTTCGTCAACGCGCTGGGCGCGCTGACCGGCAACCAGGCGATGCAGCAGGTCAAGGCCGGGCTCAACGCCATCTACCTGTCCGGCTGGCAGGTCGCCGCCGACGCCAACCTGGCCGGGCAGATGTACCCGGACCAGTCGCTGTACCCGGCCGACTCGGTGCCGGCGGTGGTCAAGCGCATCAACAACACCCTGCTGCGCGCCGACCAGTTGCACCACGCCGAAGGCAAGGACGAGATCGACTTCCTGCAGCCGATCGTGGCCGACGCCGAGGCCGGCTTCGGCGGCGTGCTCAACGCCTTCGAGCTGATGAAGGCGATGATCGAGGCCGGCGCGGCCGGCGTGCACTTCGAGGACCAGCTGGCCTCGGTGAAGAAGTGCGGGCACATGGGCGGCAAGGTGCTGGTGCCGACCCGCGAGGCGATCGAGAAGTTGAACGCCGCGCGCCTGGCCGCCGACGTGATGGGCGTGCCGACGCTGCTGGTGGCGCGCACCGATGCCGAGGCCGCCGACCTGGTGACCAGCGACATCGACCCCAACGATCGCCCGTTCACCACCGGCGAGCGCACGGTCGAGGGCTTCTTCCGCACCCACAAGGGCCTGGACCAGGCGATCAGCCGCGGCCTGGCGTACGCGCCCTACGCCGACCTGATCTGGTGCGAGACCGGCAAGCCCGACCTGGAGTTTGCGCGCAAGTTCGCCGAGGCCATCCACGCCAAGTTCCCCGGCAAGCTGCTGGCCTACAACTGCTCGCCCAGCTTCAACTGGAAGAAGAACCTGGACGACGCCACCATCGCCAAGTTCCAGCGCGAGATCGCCAGCTACGGCTACAAGTTCCAGTTCATCACCCTGGCCGGCTTCCATGCGCTGAACTACTCGATGTTCAACCTGGCGCACGGCTACGCGCGCCGGCAGATGAGCGCCTTCGTCGAACTGCAGGAGGCCGAGTTCGCCGCCGCCGACCGCGGCTTCACCGCGGTCAAGCACCAGCGCGAGGTCGGCACCGGCTACTTCGATGCGGTGACCCAGGCGATTCAGCAGGGCCAGTCCTCGACCACCGCGCTGAAGGGCTCGACCGAGGAAGAACAGTTCCATGGCGAGAAAGCGGCCTGACCTGCAGCCAGGCGCGCCGATCGATCGCCCCTCCCTGGCAGGAGGTGGGAAGCCCGGGTTCGCCCGGGCTTTTTTTCGTGCGCTGCCGTCGGCGGAACGACGCTGTCTACCGCGTGCGACAGATCGCCGCAGCAGCGGCTGCGACGTCTCTCGCAGGAGCGAGATTGCCTGTGAAACGTATCGTGAGGGCGGCGTGTAGGTGCTATGCTCCGCGGACAGGGCCAGCGACGTCACATTAGGGGGCCGGATGAGCTGCGACAGCGCCGCATCCACCGCACGCGGCACAATTTCCAACGCTGCGGTCGCTCCGAAGCCGAACGAGCTGGCGGTGCTGACCGCCGCAGAATTGCGCCTGTTTTCCGAGTTCGGTCGCGCCCGTACGGTGCGCGCCGGCGACGTGCTGTTCCGTCGCGGCGACGGCGGCAGCGCCATGTTCGTGATCACCAGCGGCGTGATCGATCTGGATTTCGGCGAGGACCTGGTGGTCAAGCACCTGGGCCATGGCGAGTTCTTCGGCGAGCTGGGATTGCTGATCGGCAACCACATGCGCAGCGCCGACGCGCTCGCCGCCAGCGACGGCGCCCTGGTGGAGCTGGACCACGACGATTTCCAGCGCCTGGTCGAGCGCGACCCGGGCGTGGTCGCCTACTTCCTGCGCCGCACGATCATGCGCGTGGTGATGAACGAGCAGACCCTGATCCGTCAGCTGCGCCGGCGCAACCGCGACCTGGAAGCCGCGCTGGACAACCTCTACGCCACCACCCACCAGCTCAGCCAGACCGAGGAGCTGGTGCGGACCGACGAACTGACCGGTCTGCACAACCGCCGCGGACTGATCCTGCGCCTGCAGGAGTGTCGCCGCGATGGCCGCTCGCCCGGCCCGGGCCTGCTGCTGATCGACTGCGACCGCTTCAAGCACATCAACGATGCCCACGGCCACCTGGTCGGCGATCGCGTGCTGCAGAACGTCGCCAACATCCTGCGCTCGGTGGCCGGGCCGGACGACACGGCGTGCCGCCTGGGTGGCGACGAGTTCTGCCTGCTGGTGGCCGCCGGCACGGTCGAGGACCTGCGCCGCATCGGCGAGTTCGTGCTCGCCACCGTGCAGAACCTGCTGGGCGTGCCGCACCCGGCGCCGCACATCTGCCCGGTCAGCATCGGCATCAGCCGGGTCGATCCGCATTCGGACTGGAACGACTGGTACGCCAACGCCGATGCGGCGCTGTACGAAGCCAAGCGCCAGGGCGGCAACCGGCTGTACTGGCACGACCTCGCCTCCGCCCCCTGCTGAGCTACCGCGTCCCCGCCGAGCCGCCGCCATGACCGATGCCACCGCACCGCAGCCCGAGGTCCCGCAGCTTCGTACCCTGCTGCTGACCGACCTGTGCGATTCGGTGGCGCTGGTGGAAAAGCTCGGCGACGCCAATGCGGCCGAGCTGTTCAAGCGGCACGACTCGCTGGTGCTGGAGTTGCAGCAGCGTTGGCGCGGCCGCCTGATCGACCGCTCCGATGGCCTGCTGCTGCTGTTCGAACGGCCGATCGACGGCCTTGGGTTCGCCCTGGACTACAGCCGTGGCCTGCACGCGCTGGGCGCGTCGCGCGCGCTGGACCTGAAGGTGCGCGCCGGCCTGCACGTGGGCGAAGTGCTGACCTGGCGCAACAGTGACGCCGCCGTGCAGGTGGGCGCCAAGCCGTTGGAAGTGGAAGGCCTGGCCAAGCCGACCGCGGCGCGGCTGATGACCCTGGCCCGGCCCGGGCAGATCCTGCTCTCGGCGGTGGCCGAGTCGCTGACCCACCGCGCCGCGCGCGAACTGGGCGAGCGCGGCGAGCGCCTGCTGTGGAAATCGCACGGCCGCTGGCGCTTCAAGGGTGTGCCGACCCCGCTGGAGATCTACGAAGTCGGCGAGATCGGCCACACCCCGCTGCGCGCGCCCAAGCCCACGCCCAAGGCCTGGCGCGACATCCCGCTGTGGCGGCGGCCGGCGGCGCTGGCGGCGGAGGCGGCGCTGATCGCCGCGTTCGCGGTCGGCGCCTGGTTCGTCACCCGCCCGCAGCCGGCCATCGCCTTCGCCGAACGCGACTGGGTGGTGGTGGGGGATTTGCGCAATCTCACCGGCGACCAAGTGCTCGACGAATCGTTGGATCAGGCATTCCGGATCAGCCTCGAGCAGTCGCGTTATGTGAACCTGCTGAGCGATCTCAAGGTGCGGGATACCTTGGCGAGGATGAAGCGTCATCCCAACAGCCGCGTGGATCGGGCACTCGCGTCGGAAATCGCATTGCGCGACGGCGCACGTGCCGTGATATTGCCGACCGTCGCTGAAGTCGGTGGGCGCATCCAGGTCACTGCCGAACTGATTGATCCGGTGACGCAGGGGACGGTTTATACCGAATCCAAGACCGGACGTGGTCTGGAGTCGGTATTGGCGTCGGTAGACGCAGTTAGTGGGCAGCTACGGCGCGAACTCGGGGAGGCGATGCAGTCGGTAGAGCAGGCATCCAAGCCGCTTCCCCAGGTCACCACGTCCAACCTCGACGCACTGCGCGCCTATGCGCTCGGCGTGGAAGCCACTGCCGCTGGCAAATGGAAGCAGGCCGAGCAGAGTTTCCAGGCCGCGACCGACCTGGATCCACAGTTCTCCCTGGCGTATCTCGGGATTGCTCGAGTGCTTGCGGCGACATCTGATAGGGCGGCAGCGTTGCCTTATCTAGCGCGCGCGACCCAGTTTTCAGACCGGCTGCCTGCGCGGGACCGCCTGTACCTCAGCGCATGGACGGACGAATTGAAGGAAAGCCCTGCGGCGCTCAGCGGATGGCAACAGCTATCACGCTTGTATCCCGACAATTTTTCTGGGCACGGGAATGCGTTCTGGCATTTGTTCCAGGCCAATCGCTTCGACGAGGCGTTGTCGCATGCAGTTGCTGCAGACACGCAGCAGGACCCGTATCAATCGATAGCGATCGACGATATTGGTCGCGTCTATCTCGTAAAAGGGCAGTTGCCACGGGCCAAGGCTCAGTTCACGGAGTTCGCATTGAAGGGCAAGAGCGGTCCTGCGCGCAGGCTGGCGAATGTGCTTGCGCTTCAGGGCAACTATCCTGAAGCGGAAGCACAGCTTCGTTCGATTCCCCCTAGCGGCTATCCGGATGACGATCTTGTGCCTCACTTGGACCTGATCACGACCAAGGTGGATCGGGGAGACTGGGCTGCGGTCACCACGCAGGTGCGCGAGGCGATTGAAGCCAGCGGTTCCGCCAACGACTTCACCCAAGCACAGTTCGGTTTCGTGGACCTATCGATCCAAGCCATGACGCAGCAGGCAGCCGACGTGTTGCCGCGGTTGAGACAATGGCAAGACGGGCAGTTGCAACGATTGGGTCAAGCCGCTCCTGGTCAACCTTATGCCGCTGATCGTGCTGCCCTGATCCTTGCTGTCGCCCACCTGGCGCAGCGTTTGGGAGATGACAGCCTGTCATCGCGTGCATTGAAGGCAACTGCGCCATGGACTGAGGCGACCGCGGACCCTGTACTCGTCAAGTTGACGAGGATCGTGCAAGCAGGTCGTTATCGCCTCGGCGGCGACTACGCGAGGGCGCTGGAGCTATTGGCTCCGCGCGACGACGACTTGTTGCAGGGGCGAGTGGCCTTGTACCTCGCCTTGCAGGCAACGGGCGATTACCGCCAGGCACTTGAACAGGCCGAGTGGATCGGCAGCCATCGTGGACTTGCCTACGGAGAGGCATCGGCCGCGCAGTCATTGCAAAGCTTGAATGTCGCCGATACTCGAATGGCTGAGCGGTGGGCCGCCGAAACCCTGTCGCGTCTGGACAGGGTTCCGGATGCAACCCGGAGGATGCAGGCGCTGCGGGCCGCTTGGCCGAGCGTCGCCATGCCGCCTTACTTGAGAGAAACGCTCGAAGCGACCTTGCCTGCTTCGAAGCAGAAGATGACGTGGTGATTGCCATCCACGGTCAGATGGCTGACCAGCTCCGCACGCGCCTGTGCGATTTCTTCCTTCGAGGCCAGTTGCTGCGAGGTCATGCAATAGAACGGAGCGCCCTGCTTGGGCGGGCTCGCATCATTGGCCAGTGCTTGGGCCGCCGGGGCATAGCCCAGGCTGGCAAGCGCCGCAGCCGGATTCTCCTGGAATGTGGTACGGAAGGCGTCGTCCGTGCTCAGCAGTTCGAGCAGGCGGTCGGCGATATCGGCGGGCAACGGATCATGGTTGGCGGCATTCATGGCAGGATTGGTCTCCAAAGAGCGGTGGGATGGGGGCCACAAAAGGGACTGCGGCAACTCTCTATCGGCATCATCGCCGCCTAATTGAACGGATTTCCGGATATGCGTGTACGTCGCTGCTTTCATCTGTTTCTGGAGCCGCGCGACGTTGGTCGGTTCGATCTGGCCTCCTTGCTCGCAGGGGGCAACGGTCTACGGCGAGAGCGGCGCTGGATCGCCTTGGCTCCCCATCTTGAAGTCGAGTTAGAGGTCGAGGCCAGCGAGCGGGAGTTGCTGGGCTCGCTGTGTGCAGTCGAATGGACCGAGGCAAGCACCTTGCCCGAGGCGGCGATCCGGCTGATCGAGATCGGTCTCCTGGTTCGCGAGGATGACATCGCTCAGGATGGCTTCGCCGGTCGCGATGCCGCCATGCGCGCCACGTACTGGTGGGGCCCCGCAGCTTTGTCCCACAGATTCGGTCGTTGGCAGGGAAGCGACAGCGTGGCGTCGATGGAAGCCAACGGGCTGACGACGGCGGCCGGTCTGTGTCAAAAGCTCGGCCCGCCGCCTTCTGAAGTGGGTTCGCGCTGTGCGCCCGAAGTGCGCTTGCACTTGCCTCGCCAGGCGGAAGACGCGTTCGACGCCTTGCTTGCCCGCCGTGCGACTTGCCGAAATTTCGACACGGCGCGGCCACTGCCATTAGCGGCGTTTTCGCAGTTGCTGCAGCGCGTCTTCGGCGCGCGTGCCAGGGTCGAGGCGAACGACATGGCGGCTTTCCTGAAGAAGAATGCGCCCTCTGCCGGCGGTCTACATGCTACCGAGTGCTATTTGCTGATCCAGCGAGTGGATGGGCTCGCGCCTGGCCTGTATCACTACCACCCAGTCGAGCATGCACTTGAGCCGCTGCCTCCACCAGAAATGGCGCTTGGTGAATTGGCACGGACTGCGGTTGCCGGTCAGTACTGGTTTGCAGACGCACCGGTATTGGTGGTGATGGTGCCGCGCTATGCTCGGATATTCTGGAAATACCGCCATCACCCGAAGGCATACCGTGCTCTGTTGCTTGATATGGGGCATCTATCGCAGTTGTTGTATCTATGCGCCACTCAGGCCAAATGGGGTGCCTTTGTCACGTCGGCAATCAACGAGGTGGACATCGAGCAAGCATTTGGTCTGGATGGCCTGCATGAAAGCCCTTTGGCAGTCTGTGGCTTTGGTTGGCGTGCGCCGATGCTTGCCACTGCCGAGTTTGATCCGGGCGGTGATGTCTGGCAGGCGGATGTCTCATAGCGCTGATCTCTCCCACTGCTCAAGCAACGGCCCCTCCGCCCCAAACAGCGGATCGATGCACGGAACCGGCACCTGCGCGATGCGTTGCAGCATCGCGGCGTCGGGCGCCTCACGGCAGATGTCCCAGTCCTGGCCGTCCGGATAGGCGCCGACGACCATGAAGTCGGTGCTGGCCGACAGCCGGCAATGGCCGGTGCCGGCCGGCAGCAGCAGGGCGTCGCCGGCCGCGAGCGTGACCTCGATACCGCCCGGGCCGCCGAGCAGCACATGGGCGTTGCCGCGGGCGACGCCCAGCACCTCGTGCGCGGTGGAGTGGTAGTGGTGGTAGTCGTAGATGCCGTCGCGCCATTGCGGCGGCCAGCCGTGTGCGGCGAAGCGCCGCTCGAAGCCGTCGGCATCGATGGCGCCCACGCACTGCCGGTAGTGCAGCACCGGCAGGAACGGGTGGTTGGGCACCCAGTCGTACGGCGGCAATTGCCAATGGTCCAGCGGCATCGCGGGTCTCCTGCGCAGTCGGTCGGCAGGCCGATGCTAATCGTGCGACGTCGTCGCCATGTCAGCGCATGAGCGGAACGCGATGATTGTCGCGCGGCGACCGCCAGATGATGTGTTCGCCGCACCACGCGTCCTCTCGCTGCCGTGTGGACGCTGCTTGGCGGCCTCAATGCAAGGGAATGCGCTCCGCGTCCTCGCGATGGTGCGTCCCCAGCCGTCCGACCATGGCCGCGCTGCCCGGGTTCAACCCCACGACGTCGACTTGCGCGCCGTGGCGGCGAAATTTCAGTACCACCTGGTCGAGCGCGCCGATGGCGCTGATGTCCCAGACATGCGCGTCGCTCAGGTCCAGGGTGACCCGCGCCGGCGCGTGGGCGAAGTCGAAGGCACCGGCGAAGCCGCCGGCCGAGGCGAAGAACAGTTGGCCGCGGATGCGGTAGGTGTGGCCGCCATCGGCGTCCTCGCTGCGCGCGATGTGCAGCATGCGCCCGACCTTGCGCGCGAAGAACAGCGCCGACAGCAGCACGCCGGTGAGCACGCCGCGCGCCAGGTCGTGGGTGGCCACGGTCACCGCGACGGTGCCGAGCATCACCACGCTGGAACTGGCCGGGTGGGTGCGCAACTGCGCCAGCGAACGCCAGCTGAACGTGCCGACCGAGACCATGATCATCACCGCCACCAGCGCGGCCATCGGGATCTGCCGCACCCAGGCGCCGGCGAACACCACCAGCAGCAACAGCACGCTGCCGGCGACCAGCGCGGACAGGCGCCCGCGCCCGCCGGACTTCACGTTGATCACCGATTGCCCGATCATCGCGCAGCCGGCCATGCCGCCGAACAGGCCGCTGACGATGTTGGCCACGCCCTGGCCCACGCATTCGCGGTTCTTGTCGCTGGGCGTGTCGGTCATGTCGTCGACGATCTGTGCGGTCATCATCGACTCGAGCAGGCCGACCACGGCCATCGTTGCCGCGACCGGGAACACGATCCGCAGCGTTTCCAGCGTCCACGGCACGGTCGGCAGCAGCAGGCTGGGGAGGCGATCGGGCAGTTGTCCCTTGTCGCCGACGGTGGGCACGTGGATGCCGAAGTACAGCGCCATCCCAGTCAGCAGCACGATCGCCACCAACGGCGGCGGCACCGCCAGGCCGCGCGTCCAGCGTTGCCCCAACAGCAGCGCCGCAGCGCCACCCACGGCGATCGGCAGCAGGGTCCACGGCGCCATGCTGCCGGCGGTCAAGGCCGCGCCTAGCACCAGCAGCCACAGGCCGATGCCGGGGAAGCTGCGCTGCGACAGCCAGGGCAGGCCGTAGATCAGCAGCAGGCCCAGCGCCACCAGCGGGTAGACCGGGACGGGCACGCCGATCAGTTCGGGCAGTTGTGCCATGAAGATCAGGATCGCCAGTGCATTGACGAAGCCGGTGATCACCGAGCGCGAGACGAAGCGCATCAGCGCACCGAGCTTGAACAGCCCGGCCAGGATCTGCAGCACGCCGGTCAGCAGCGTGGCCGCCAGCAGGTAGGGCACGCCGTGCTGTTTGACCAGGCCGATCATCAGCAGCGCCATCGCGCCGGTGGCGGCGGAGATCATGCCGGGGCGTCCACCGGCGAAGGCGATGGTCACGCAGATGCAGAAGGCCGCGTACAGGCCGATCTTGGGGTCGACGCCGGCGATGATCGAGAACGCGATCGCCTCGGGAATCAGCGCCAGTGCGACGACCAGGCCGGCGAGCACGTCGCCACGGAGATTGCCGCACCACGATTGGCGCAGGGAAGAGGAAAATTTCAAGGTAAACGCTCCCGACACTGCCCCTGTCGCAGGGCAGCGCTCGCTGTATGCAATGGAAAACCAGCAACCTGCGGCCTGCCGTCGAGGCGGGCCGATGCAAGCTGCGGGTGTCAGGGTGGCGTCATGGGAAGCGCGTAGTGAGAGAGCGGCGCGAGCGGGCGCGCGCCGCCAGTATACGCGATGGCTGCCGCCGCGCCCGCTGTGACCGCGTGCACGCTGCCGCCGCCGCACGACTCACGTTGCGCTCACTTTCGCCGCGCAGAATGTGCGGATCGCAACGCCGTATCGTGGAGTCGGCCATGCAGGATCTTCGCATCGATCATGTCGATGGCGCCTTGTCCGCTCTGGACCAGGCCGACCCGCAGTACAAGGCCGCGCTGTGGCAATGGGCGTGCCTGGAAATGCTGCACGAGACGCTCACTGCCATGCACCAGCTCTCGCACCGCGCCGGCGTGGCCGAACTGGTCGCCGACGCCTGGCTGGCCCCGGTCGACGTCATCGCCCCGGAGCAGCCCTTCTTGGAGCGTGCCGCCTTGGCCGATCCACGCGTGCCGGCCTTCGCACTGGCGCTGAATGCGGCGGCGTCGCGGCAGTCGCGCGCCGACTTGTGGCGCAGCGGCTATGCCAGTGCGGTACAGGCCACCCTGCAGGGCATGCAGGCGCTGGCCGGCAAGCATCGGATCGATGCCCGCTTGCCCGCCCACCATGCCGCGGCGACGGCTGCGGCCTGAGCACGGTGTCGACCATAACGTTCGTGCGCTGCTGCCCCGCCTAGCGACCGTGATGGCGCACTACGCGTTCTGCTCGTACTGACTGTCTGCTCGCACTGCATGGTCTTCGCCGCAAGGCGGGGCGTATGACCGAAGCGACGATGCGGTTGACCGGACGCAGCCGGCCCTCGTTTGCGCGCGATGACACGCACACCACATCGCGTTCACCCCCATGCGACAGCGTGCGCGACAGCCTTGCGCCATGCGTCACGACGACCGCCAGCCTTCCGCGTCCGCGCCACAGCGTCGACGCGCGCGCGATGCCAGCGGCACGTCCGAAGCCGCTGCCTGGTGGCGGCAATTGCACGCCAGCCGCTGGCTGCGCGTGGTGGCCGCGCTGCTGGCGCTGGCCGTGGCCGCCGTGTTGCTGCTGCAGTGGTACGACCATGGCTGAGGCAGCGCGTCTTCCCGATCCGCACGGAGCGTTCCGCATGGCCCGATCCACCGTGCATGCCAATGTCCGCGCCTGCGAGGTGCGGGAGGCCGTGTCCGGCGGCCACGAGGCAGCCACGCATGCCTGGGTGGTCACCGAAGTGGGGCGGCTGATGCACCTGCCGGTGCACGACGAGCGCTGTGCCGCCGGTTCGGGGGCGTTCTGCGTGCCCGACGACACCCTGACCATCGCGCAGGCCGAGCAGATCGGCGTGCACACGGCGGCCGATCTGCTGGGCGGCGTGGTGCCGCACGCCTTCGTCGCCACCAAGGCGATCAGCCATCCGCTGATCGAGATCGGTGCGCAGTCACCTGACGGGTGGCAGCCCGACCTGGGCGCGGCGCTGGCGTCCGCCACGCTGCCGGGCTACGCCGCCTTCAGCGCTGCCGATGCCCGGCGCGCGTATGCGCGCTTGTGCGACGGCGGCCCGGTGCGGCTGAAGCTGCCGCACGGCGTCGGTGGGCTCGGTCAGGTGCTGCTCGGCGATGCGCAGGCGCTGGATGCGGCGCTGGCGACACTGCCCGCGCACGAGCTGCGCGAGCATGGCGTGGTGCTGGAACGGCACCTGCAGCAGCCGACCACCTTCAGCGTCGGCGAAACCCACTGCGCCGGCGTGACCATCGCCTACTGCGGAACGCAGTCGGTCACCCGCGACGGCAGCGGCCGCGAGGCGTACGGCGGCTCGGAACTGCAGGTGATCCGCGGCACCCTCGACACACTGCTGGAGCAGCCGTTGCCGCCGCGCGAGCGCACCGCGGTGACGAAGGCACGCGACTACGACCGGCTGGTGGCTGCGGCCTATCCGGGCTTCTATGCGTCGCGCCGCAACTACGACGTGATCGAGGGGCTGCTTCCCGACGGCAGCGTCGCTTGCGGCGTCCTCGAGCAGTCCTGGCGGGTCGGCGGCGCCACGCCGGCGGAACTGGCCGCGGTCGCCGCGTTCCAGCAGTCGCCGACGCTGCAACGCGTGGTCGCCGCCACCGTCGAGCGCTATGGCGCGCATCCGCCGCCGCCGGCCGGGGCGCAGGTGTACTACGTGGGCGAAGAGCCGCGCACCGGCCTGCTGACCAAATACCGCTACATGCGCAGCGCCGCCTGACCATGGAAGCCGAACTTTCCAGCATCGACATCCCGGTCGACGGCGCGGCGCTCAGCGGCACCTTGCTGACCCCGACCAGCCGCCTGCCCGGCGTGCTGTTCGTGCACGGCTGGGGTGGCAACCAGCATCACAACCTGGTGCGCGCGCGCGAGGCGGCCGGCCTGGGCTGCGTGTGCCTGACCTTCGACCTGCGCGGCCACGAAGGCCTGGCCGCGATGCGCGAGACGGTGACGCGCGCGCAGAACCTGGACGACATCAAGGCCGCCTACGACCGCCTGGCGGCGTCGCCGCAGGTGGATCCGGACGCGATCGCGGTGGTGGGGCTGAGCTACGGCGGCTACCTGGCCGCGTTGCTCACCCTGGAGCGGCCGGTGGAGTGGTTGGCGCTGCGCTCGCCGGCGCTGTACAAGGACGCGCACTGGGACGGTCCGAAAGTCGCGCTGAACCGCGATCCCGATCTGATGCCCTACCGCAACCGCGTAGTGACGCCGGCAGACAACCGCGCCCTGGCGGCCTGCCAGCGCTACCGCGGCGATGTGCTGCTGGTGGAGGCCGAACGCGACACCATCGTGCCGAGCCAGGTACTGCACAACTACGCGGCAGCGTTCTCCCACGCGCGCTCGCTGACCACGCGCATGATCGCCGGTGCCGATCACGCGCTGACCGAGAAGGCGCACCAGGCCGCCTATACGCGCCACCTGATCGACTGGCTGACCGACATGGTGATCGGGCGCCGCGTGGCGCTAGCCAGCCGCGTGGTCGAACAGCGCAAGCAGCGCCTCAAGCGCAGCGAGGGCGAGGCGGCGACGGCGCCCGGCAAGGGATCGAACGCGTTCCATGGGCGCCTGGAAGCGAAGGAGCACAGCGCCTCGCCACCCGCTTCGTCGCGTTGAGCCGCATGCAGCGCCGGAGGCGTGCGACAGCAACACGCGGCGCACGCGGCGATGTGCCGTGCACGCGATGGTGTGCTGTCCTTGTTGTCGCCTTGACATTGGCAGGCGGCACCTCGGGGCGCCTTCAGTAACGACCGAAGACTCGTCGTAGGAGCGGCTTCAGCCGCGACAGCTGTTCCCAGTAACGCCCGTCGCGGCTGAAGCCGCTCCTACACTGGCAAAGACGATATGCCCGGCTGCGCTAGGCGCTGTTCAGTGCCGCCGCCCTGAATGCGCCAGGTGCTGCCAGGCATGCCGCACCAGCCAGCGCGCCTCGTCCCACGGCACCGACAGCATCGGCGCGCACTGGTGATAAGCGTCCTGCAGCACGCGATACAGCTGCGCCTCGTTGGCGCGCGGGTAGGCCAGGTACACGTCATAGCCGATCTTCAGCAACTGCGCGTAGTCGGCGAAGCCCTGATGGCCGAGGCGGCCCTCGGCGTGGGCCTGGCGCCAGTACGCCATTTCGGCGTCCAGATCGACAGTGCGGTGTGGGTGGGCAGGCTGGGCAAGTGCGGAGGCGGTGTGCATGGACATCACTCCGGTGTCGGCGGTCCCCTGTGATGCCGATCGTAGCCGATGAACGATGGCTGACCGTGAGGAAGCCGTTTGCTGCACGTGAAGCGGCGCCGTCGTCGGCCTGATTCCCGGCATGGCGCTGGAATCGCCCGCCCTCGGCGCCGCGTGGCCCTTTGTTTGCAGGCCGGTCCGGCGGTGCCCGACGTCTGTCCGTCATGCCTGCCGGCCATGCTGCACTGCAGCTTGCGCCGAAATAATGATGATCTATAACTATTATCAGTCCTAAGTGATCCCGCTCCTCCCCCCTCCCCATGCAGGCCTATCCATGAGCAGCTACCAAGACCGCTGGCAGACCGTCCAGGTCGAGATCGACGCAGGCATCGCCTGGGTCACCCTGAACCGGCCGGACAAGCGCAACGCGATGAGTCCCACCCTCAATCGCGAAATGATCGACGTGCTGGAGACGCTGGAACTGGACAGCAGCGCCGAGGTGCTGGTGCTGACCGGCGCCGGCGAATCCTGGTCGGCCGGCATGGACCTGAAGGAATACTTCCGTGAGACCGACGGCAAGGAAGAGATCGTGCAGGAGCGCATGCGCCGCGACTGCTCGCAGTGGCAGTGGCGCCTGCTGCGCTTCTACAGCAAGCCGACCATCGCCGCGGTCAACGGCTGGTGCTTCGGCGGCGCGTTCTCGCCGCTGGTCGCCTGCGACCTGGCCATCGCTGCCGACGAAGCGGTGTTCGGGTTGTCGGAGATCAACTGGGGCATTCCCCCGGGCAACCTGGTCAGCAAGGCGGTCGCCGACACCATGGGCCACCGCAACGCCATGCTCTACATCATGACCGGGCGCACCTTCACCGGCACCGAGGCGGCGCAGATGGGGCTGGTCAACGCCAGCGTGCCGCGCGCGCAGTTGCGTGAGGAGGTGACCAAGCTGGCGCAGGAACTGCAGCAGAAGAACCCGGTGGTGCTGCGCTTCGCCAAGCACGGCTTCAAGCGCTGCCGCGAGCTGACCTGGGAGCAGAACGAGGACTACCTGTACGCCAAGGTCGACCAGTCCAATCACCGCGATCCCGAGAAAGGCCGGCAACAGGGCCTGAAGCAATTCCTGGACGACAAAACCATCAAGCCCGGTCTGCAGACCTACAAGCGCTGACCCGTCGCGTCGCCTGCGGCCCCGCGGGGGCCGCGGCGGCGTTGCCGCACGCCGTGCCGTCTCTCTCCCCCGGATGGTTCCGATGAATGCCGCTGAGTCCGTTGCCACCGCCGCGCGCTACCGTCCTGTCGGACTGAGCCACGCGGATACCGAGGTCCACCGCGATGCCGACGGCGTGCTGCGCCTGCGCGCGCGCGAACCGCTGGCGCCGCTGCCCAGGCATCTGCTGCAGCGCCTGCAGCACTGGGCGCTGCACACCCCCGATGCCACCTTCGTGGCGCAGCGCGACGACGCCGGGCAGTGGCGGCGCCTGAGCTACGCGCAGATGCTCGAGCGCACCCGCCGCATCGCCGCGCATCTGCTGGACATGGGCCTGTCGGCGCAACGGCCGCTGGCGATCCTGTCCGGCAACGATCTGGAGCACCTGCAGCTCGCGTTCGCGGCGATGTACGCCGGCATCCCGTACTGCCCGGTGTCGCCGGGCTATGCGTTGCTGTCGCGCGATTTCGCCAAGCTGCGGCATGTGGCCGAGGTGCTGCGCCCAGGCCTGCTGTTCGCCAGCGACGCCGCTGCGTTCGCCCCGGCGATCGCAGCGGTGTTCCCCACCGATGTCCCGGCGGTGTGCGTGCGCGGCACCGTGGGCGATCGTGCCTGCCTGCGTTTCGAGGATCTGCTGGTGCCGCGCGCGCTGGAGGCCGCCGATGCCGCCTTCGCCGCCTGCGGCCCCGACAGCATCGCCAAGTTCCTGTTCACCTCCGGCTCCACCCTGCTGCCCAAGGCGGTGATCACCACCCAGCGCATGCTGTGCGCGAACCAGCAGATGCTGCTGCAGACCTTTCCGGTGCTCGGGCAGACGCCGGTGCTGGTCGACTGGCTGCCGTGGAACCACACCTTCGGCGGCAGCCACAACATCGGCATCGCCCTGTACAACGGCGGCAGCTTCTACCTCGACGACGGCAAGCCGACCCCGGCGCTGTTCGAGCAGACCTTGCGCAACCTGCGCGAGATCGCGCCCACCGTGTATCTGAGCGTGCCGCGTGGCTGGGAACAACTGGCGCAGGCGCTGGAACAGGATGCGGCGCTGCGCGAGACCTTCCTGTCGCGCATGCGCATGTTCTTCTTCGCCGCCGCGGCGCTGTCGCAGGAAGTCTGGGACCGCCTAGAACGCATCGCCGAGGCGCACTGCGGCGAGCGCATCCGCATGCTCGCCGGCCTCGGCATGACCGAGTGCGCGCCGTCGTGCACCTTCACCCACGGCACCAGCAATACGCCCGGCGACGTCGGCGTGCCGGCGCCGGGCTGCGAGGTCAAGCTGGTGCCGGTCGGCGACAAGCTGGAGGCGCGCTTCCGCGGGCCGCATGTGATGCCGGGCTACTGGAACGCGCCGCAGCAGACCGCCGAGGCCTTCGACGAGGAAGGCTTCTACCGCTCCGGCGACGCGCTCAAGCCGATCGATCCGCAGCATCCTGAGCGCGGCCTGCTGTTCGACGGACGCCTGGCCGAGGACTTCAAGCTGTCTTCCGGCGTGTTCGTCAGCGTCGGTCCGCTGCGCACGCGGGTGCTGATGGAAGGCGCCGCGTACGTGCAGGACGTGGTGGTCACCGGCGCCGACCGCGACGCCATCGGCCTGCTGCTGTTCCCGCGGCTCGACGCGCTGCAGGCGCTGTCCGGGCTGCCGGCGCAGGCCGAGACGGCGCAGGTGCTGCAGGCGCCGCCGGTGCGCGCCTGGCTGCAGCGCCTGCTCGACACGCTCAACCGCAGCGCCACCGGCAGCGCCAGCCATGTCGCGCGCGCGGCGTGGCTGGAGCAGCCGCCGAACCTGGAGGCGGGCGAAATCACCGACAAGGGTTCGATCAACCAGCGCAACGTGCTGCGCGCGCGCGCGGCGTTGGTCGAGCAGCTGTATGCCGGTACCGCGCCGGGCGCGGTCGCGGCGCCGCCGTCATGACCGGACCGCCCGACCGCGCCACCGGATAGCCGGATCGCGCTTCTTCGCACCACTGGCTTCGAGACTTGGGAGGGAATCGATGACTGTGCCTCTTGCGCGCGCACGCCGTGCGCCCCGTACCGTGTGCCTGGCCATTCTGTGCAGCGTCGGCTGTGGCCAGGCCGATGCCGAAACCAACGGCCCGCAGGGCAAGCTGCTGGCCGATCAGGAAGACTATTCGGCGCTGGCCGAGCGCCCGCGCCAGGGCTGGGAGAAGTGGAAGTACCTCCCGCTCGGCGATGGCTGGCTCAGCCTCGGCGGCGAGAGCCGCACGCTGTACGACTACCGCGAGCACGCCGGCTTCGGCCGCTTCGCCACCGATCCGCACGGCTACGCGCAGCAGCGCCTGCGGCTGTGGGCCGACTACCGGCCATCGGCCCATGTGCGCCTGTTCGGCGAACTGGCCGACAGCCGCGTCGCCGGCCTGCAGACGCGGCCGGTGCAGGCCACCGACCGCAATCCGCTGGACCTGGCGCAGGGCTTCGTCGAACTGTCCGACGGGCAGAAGGAGCCGGCGTGGCGCCTGCGCGCCGGCCGCCAGCAGATCGCCTACGCCTGGCAGCGCCTGCTCGACCCGCGCGACCCGGCCAATTCGCGCATGCCGTTCGATGCGGTGCGGCTGCTGACCCGGCAGCCTCGCTGGAGCGGCGGGCTGCTGTGGGGGCGCCCGGTGCTGACCCGCATCGGCAGTTTCGACGACCGCGCCAACCGCGAACAGCGCCTGTGGGGCGCGCACGCCGAAGTGCCGCTGTCGCCCAGCCAGCCGAAGGCGGCGCTGCTGGAGACGCTGTACCTGGACACTGTGCAGGACGGGCGCCGCTATGGCGGCGTGGTCGGCGAGGAGCATCGGCACACCTTGTCCACGCGCCTGAGCGGCGCGTTGCAGGGCTGGGACTACGACCTGGAACTGATCGGCCAGCGCGGCCATTTCGCCGGCCAGCGCGTGCGCGCCTGGCAGGGCACGCTGTTCGGCGGCTACACCTTCGCCACGACGACGTGGACGCCGCGCCTGGGCTGGCGCATGGAGGTCTCGTCCGGCGACCGCGATCCGCGCGATAGCGAACTGAACACCTTCAACGGCCTGTACGCGCGCGCCTCGGTGTTCGACGGCAGCATGATCAGCAGCAACGTGCGCGCCATCGGTCCGGAACTGGTGCTGCGTCCCAGCGAGCGGCTGTGGATCGACATGTACGTGCTCAAGCTGCAGCGGCAGAGCCTGCACGACGGCGTGTACGCGGCCGGCTGGCGGGTGCTGCAGCCAGGCGACGCCAACGATGCGCGCGACATCGGCACGCGCTCGGTGCTGTGGGTGAAGTACCGCTTCAACGCCTTCGCCAGCCTGGACGTGTACGCCCACTACACCCAGGCCGGGCCGTTCCTGCGCGAGGGCGCGGTGCGCGGCCGCGACTACTTCTACATCGCCCCCTTCCTGACCCTGCGCTTCTGAGCCGGAGCCTTTCCATGCGCGATCCGCTGCCATCGTCCGCGCCGTACCGCCCGCTGTACGCGTGGTACGTCACCATCGTGCTGTTGCTGGCCTACACGCTGTCCTTCGTCGACCGGCAGATCCTCGGGCTGTTGGTGCAGCCGATCAAGCGCGACCTGCAGTTGTCCGACTCGGCCTTCAGCCTGGTCCACGGCTTCGCCTTCGCGGTGTTCTACACGCTGATCGGGGTGATGCTCGGCCGCGTCGCCGATCGCCGCAACCGACGCAACCTGATCGTGCTCGGCGTGGTGGTGTGGATCGCGGCGACCGCGGCCGGCGCCTACGTCACCAGCTTCTTCACCCTGTTCATGGCGCGGGTGTTCGTCGGCGTCGGCGAGGCCTCGCTGTCGCCGGCGGCGTACTCGATGCTGGCCGACTACTTTCCGCCGGAAAAGCGCGCGCGGGTGATGAGCGTGTACACCTCCGGCGTCTACATCGGCTCGGCAGCGGCGTTTATCGTCGGCGGCCTGGTGATCGCGGCGACCAGCAAGGAGAGCACGGTGGTGCTGCCGCTGCTGGGCAGCTTCCGGCCCTGGCAGGCGGCCTTCATCCTGGTCGCGCTGCCCGGGCTGGCGGTGATCGCGCTGATGGCCACGGTGCGCGAGCCGGCGCGGCGCGAGCAGGCCGCCGCGGCGCCGAGCGTGCGCCCGGACCTGAGCCACCTGCGCGACAACGCGCGGGTGTACGTGGCGCTGTTCCTGGCCAACGGCGTGATCGCGATGATCACCTTCGGCATCACCGCATGGCTGCCGGCCACCTTCATCCGCCGCTGGCAGTGGACCCCGGGCGAGATCGGCCCGGCCTACGGCATCATCATCCTCACCTTCGGCATCGCCGGCATGCTGTTCAGCGGCTTTCTCGCCGACCGCCTGGCCGCGCGCGGCAGCCGCGACGCGGCGCTGAAGATCTCGCTGGTCGGGGCCGTGCTGCTGGTGATCAGCAGCGCCCTGTTCGCAGTCGCGCCGGGGCCGTGGCCGGCGCTGGCGGCGATCGCGCTGACCACGTTCGTGCTGGGCATGCCGGTGGCGCTGGCGCCGGCGATCCTGCAGGCGGTCACCCCCAATCGCCTGCGCGGCCAGGTCACCTCGATCTACCTGCTGCTGGTCAACCTGATCGGGCTGGGCCTGGGGCCCTACCTGGTGGCGCTGGGCACCGACCACGTACTCGCCGACGAGCGCCAGGTCGGCCTGTCGCTGGGCGTGGTGTGCATGGGCGCCGCACTCCTCGGCGCGCTCTGCCTGTGGACGGCGGCCGCGCCGTACCGGGCGCTGCTGCGGCGCGTGGACGCTGCGTTGTGACCATGCGCGGCCATGCCCCTACAATGCAGCTGCGACGGCGCTGCCGGCCGGCGCCGATGGATGCGTGCGCATCCGCCGTGACCTGGTCGCAGGATGCCCCATGCAGGAAGCGCAGTGAGTTCGAAACCGAGTCCCGAGATGTCCAGCAGCGCGTTGCCCGCCGATCCGCACACGGCGGACAGCGTGGATCAGCGGCGCCTGACCAGCCTGATCGGCTACCGCATCACCCGCACCGAACTGCAGGTGCGGCGCCTGTTCCAGGACTGCGTGCGCGCCTTCGAGCTGAAGCCGGTGGAGTATTCGCTGCTGGTGCTGGTGGACGCCAATCCGGGCATCAACCAGCGCCAGCTGGGCGAGGTGTTGAGTGTGTCGCCGCCGAACCTGGCGATCGTGGTCGCGCGCCTGGTCAAGCGCAAACTGCTGCGGCAGGTGCGCGGGCGCCAGGACCGGCGCATGCAGCACCTGCATCTGACTGCCGCCGGCACGGCGCTGCTGGCGCAGGCCGAAGCCGAAGTGGTGCGCATGGAGCAGCAGCTCGGCACCGCGCTCGGCGCGACGTCGGCGCGCGCGCTGCTGCAGGCGCTGGACCGGCTGGACGCGCTCGACCGCCTGTAGCGGCCCGCGGCGGCGCGGCTGATTCTTGCCGTCCGCCCCTCTTTCCCGCTGATTCCCGACCCGCCGCCAGCGTCCCGCTGACGGCGTGCGTCGCCGCGTGGTCGCGCCCTGCGCGCGACGCGTGTTCGCGTTCCTGTCCCCCCGCACCCCGCCGTTCCCCTTTCGCTTGGAGTGCCTGCCCGTGAAGCGTGTTCGCCCCCGTGTCCCCTCGTCGCCGCGTGCCCGTGCGCGCCTGTCTCTGCTCGCCGTGCTGGCCATCGCCTGGGTCGCCCCGGCGGCCGCGCAATCGGTGCCGCAGAGCGCCACCCTGCCGACCGGCATCAATACCGGCGGCACCAGTTTCTTCGACGGCTTCAGCAAACCCGATCCGGGCTGGACCGCGATCCAGTACCTGCGCCGCTACGACTTCGACGCGATCAAGGACGCGCACGGCGACGATGTACCCGTCTTCCGCGATCCGCACATCGGCTCCTCAGTGTGGGTCACCCAGGTCGCCTACCTCAGCGACTACAAGCTGTTCGGCGGCTCCCTCGGCATCACCGCGCTGGCGGCGCTGGTCGACCTGGATACGTCGTTCGCGTACGACAGCCCGGTGGCGCTGCGCGACAACGGCGCCGGCCTGGGCGACCTGACCATCGGCCCCTACCTGCAGATGGCGCCGGTGATCCGCAATGGCCGCCCGGTGTTCTCGCAGCGCTTCGAACTGGATGTGCTGGCGCCGATCGGCAAGTTCGACCGCAACCGCGACGTCAACCAGGGCGCGGGCTACTGGTCGGTGCTGCCGAGCTGGGCCTTCAGCATCCTGCCGACGCCGCGCTGGGAAATCAGCGGACGGCTTAACTACATTTACAACTTCCGCGCCGACAAGGCTTCCAACGTGCCGCAGGGCGATGGCTTCGTGTTCCGCAACGGCCAGGCCGGCGACGCGGCGTGGCTCAACTTCGCCAGCTCGCTGGAAGTGGTCAAGGACCTGCACCTGGGCATCAACGGCTACTACCTCAAGCAGTTGCGCGACAACCGCACCAATGGCGAACGCGTCGCCGACAGCAAGCAGACCCAGTTCTACCTGGGCCCCGGCCTGTCGTGGCGGATCGACCAGAAGAACATCTTCAACGCCAACTTCTACATGCCGGTGGAGGTCAAGAACGCGCCCTCCGGCCACAACGTCAACCTGCAATACATCCACGTCTTCTGACCAACCTCGCAACGGACACGCGCTGCCATGAACCTGCACAACAAGACCATCCTCGTCACTGGCGTGGCCTCCGGCATCGGCGCCGAGGTCGCGCGCCTGGCGCGCTTCCACGGCGCCACCGTGATCGGCATCGACCGCCAGCCGGTCAACATGACCCTGCACGGCTTCCACCAGGCCGATCTGGGCGACCCGGCGGCGATCGACGCGCTGGTGGCGCAGCTGCCCGAGCGCATCGACGCGCTGGCCAACATCGCAGGCGTGCCCGGCACCGCGCCGGTGGACGTGGTGGCCAAGGTCAACTACCTGGGCCTGCGCCACCTCAGCCAGGCGTTGCTGCCGCGCATCGTGCCCGGCGGCAGCATCATCAACATCGCCTCCATCCTTGGCGCAGAGTGGCCGCAGCGGCTGGACCTGCACAAGCAGCTGGCCGCCGCCGATGGCTACGCCGCCGGCAGCGACTGGCTGGCGGCGCATCCGGTGCCGCAGGCGACCTGCTATCAGTACTTCAAGGAAGCGCTGATCGTGTGGACGCTGCTGCGCTCGCGCGACTGGTTCGCCGCGCATTCGGTGCGGGTCAACAGCGTCGCGCCCGGACCGGTGTTCACGCCGATCCTGGGCGATTTCGTCACCATGCTCGGGCCCGAGCGGGTCCAGGCCGATGCCGGCAAGATGAAGCGTCCGGCCTATGCCGACGAGGTCGCCGAAGCGGTGGTGTTCCTCGCCTCCGATGCGGCGCGCTGGATCAACGGCGTCAACCTGCCGGTGGACGGCGGCCTGGCCGCCACCGCCCTCTGAACGACTCTTTCCTCCTCTTTCCACGAGAGCACACAGCATGCACAGCACCGAACCCCTGGCCGCCGCATCCACCTGGAGCGAGCGCATCTTCAACGGCGAGTGGGTCGCCGCCCAGGGCGGCGTCCTCGAGGTGATCGAACCGGGCAGCGGCGCGCCGCTGCACCGCGTCGGCCAGGCCAATGCCGCCGACGTGGCCGCGGCGGTGGCACAGGCGCGCGAAGCGCAACGCGCCTGGGCGGCCACGCCGCCGCGCGAGCGCGCGGCCGTGTTCCATCGCGCCGCGCAGGTATTGCAGCAGCATGCGGCGGCGGCCGCGGCGCTGATCGCACGCGAGACCGGCGGCATCCTGCCCAAGGGCGAGCACGAGGTGCGCGAGGCGATCGTGTTGCTGCAGCAGGCCGCGGCGATGCCGCTGCAGGCGCAGGGCCAGGTGCTGCCGACCGCGCCGGGCCGGCTGAGCCTGGCACGGCGCCTGCCGCTGGGCGTGGTCGGGGTGATCTCGCCGTTCAATTTCCCGCTGGTGCTGTCGCTGCGCTCGGTGGCGCCGGCGCTGGCGGTCGGCAATGCGGTGGTGCTCAAGCCGGATCCGCGTACCCCGTACGCCGGCGGCTTCGTCATCGCCGAAGTGCTGCAGCAGGCCGGCCTGCCGAAGGGCCTGCTGCACGTGTTGCCGGGCGGTGCGGACGCCGGCCAGGCGCTGGTCGAGGCGCCGGGCGTGCCGATGATCGCGTTCACTGGTTCCACTGCCGCCGGCCGCCGCATCGGCGAGCTGGCGGGCAAGCACCTGAAGAAGACCGCGCTGGAACTGGGCGGCAAGAACTCGTTGATCGTGCTCGACGATGCCGACCTGGACAAGGCGGTGTCGGCGATCGCCTTCGGTGCGTACTTCCACCAGGGCCAGATCTGCATGGCCACCGGCCGCGTGCTGGTCCAGCGCAGCATCGCCGCGGAGCTGACCCGGCGCCTGGCCGAGAAGGCGCGGCACCTGCCGGTCGGCGACCCGGCCACCGCACACGTGGCGCTCGGCCCGATCATCGACCAGCGCCAGCTGCAGCACGTCAAGGACGTGGTCGATGCGTCGGTGGTGGCGGGCGCCGTGATCGAGGCCGGCGGCACCCACGACGGCCTGTTCTATGCGGCCACCGTGCTGTCGAACGTGCAGCCGGGCATGCCGGCGTTCGAGGAGGAAGTGTTCGGCCCGGTTGCCAACGTAATTGCGTTCGACAGCGACGACGAGGCGGTGGCGCTGGCCAACCAGACCGAGTACGGCCTGTCGGCCGGCATCCTGTCGGCCTCGGTCGGCCGCGCGATGGCGCTGGGCGAGCGCCTGCACACCGGCCTGCTGCACATCAACGACCAGACTGTGGCCGACGAAGTGACCAACCCCTTCGGTGGCACCGGTGCCTCCGGCAACGGCACCAGCATGGGCGGCCCGGCCGACTGGGGCCAGTACACGCACTGGCAGTGGGTGACGATCCAGGACAGCGCGCCGCAGTATCCGTTCTGAGTGCAAGTCGCCGTGCGCCGATGTGGCGCCCAGTTGTGCTCGTGGATGCATTGATTGCGGGAGAGATGATTGTTCCGTTGCGTGCGTGTTGAGCTACGCGCGGCCAATACGGCGTCGGCCCTGGCACCGGCGCCGACACTGCATTGTGGGAGGGACTTCAGTCCCGACGCCTTTGCGATGGTTCACCATTGCCGCTGCCTTCGTCGCGGCTGAAGCCGCTCCTACGACGTACGAGCAGGCCAGTCGTAGGAGCGGCTTCAGCCGCGACGAACGAAGCGGGACTGGTCGATCATCGATCCCGCGTCGGGACTGAAGTCCCTCCCACAGTAGAGCGACCGCACCGCGATCTCCGTACTGGCTGCGGGTCGTGTCACCCCTGCGCCCGCTGCCGGAACTGGATCGGCGAACACCCTGCATGCCGCCGGAAGCAGCGGCTGAAGTACGCCGCATCGGCATAGCCCAGGACTTCCGCGAGCTGCTGCACCGTCAGAGTGGTGTAGACCAGGCTGCGCCGCGCTTCGAGCATGATCCGGCGTTGCAGCAGTTCCAGCGCTGACGCGCCGGCCAGGCGCCGGCACAGCGCGTTGAGATGGCTGCGGCTCAGCCCGAGCCGGTCGGCATAGCGCGCCAGCGGCCAGTGTTCGCGGTAATGCGCGTCGATCAACGCGGTGTAGGCGCGCACGTGGCGCGCGCCGCGGTCGGCATCGTGCGGATCGCGATGGGCATCCGCCAGCGCGCCGCGCGCCGCCCACAGCAAGGCTTGTGTCACCAACGCCTGCAGCATCGGCTCGCGGCCGGGGCGGTGTTGCGTGTGTTCGGCGGCAATGGCGGCGAAGCAGGCGTCCAGCATCGCTTGCTGGTCGCCGGCGGGCAGGCACAGCGGCCTTGCCAGCGCTTCGTCCAGATTCGGCCATTGCGCCGCCAGGCGCTGCCGCAGCGGCGCCGACACGGTCACGACATGGCCGCGAACGTTGCGCTGGAAGCGGAAGCCGTGCACGCACAGCGGCGGCAACAGCAGCAGGCATGGCCCGCGCAGGCGCTGCTGCGTTCCGTCCAAGTGCAGACCGGCGCTGCCGCGTTGCAGATACAGCAATTGCAGCAGATCGCCGTGGCGGTGCGGGCGGATATGCCAGTCGTGCAGGCGGCTGCGCGCAGCGATGGATTCCCAGTGCAACAGGTCCGATGTCCCGCGGTCGCCGGTCTCGCCGTACAGGCGAAAGGCCGGGACCGTGGCGGGCGATGCGACAGCGGCGGAGGCAGTGCGGGGCATCGGCGAAAAGTACCGGAATCGGTCGCGATGATCCATGTCCTCCGCACACCGCAACCGGAACACTGTGGGTCTGTCCCATTCTTCGGAGGACGTATGCGTACCCAGGTCGCCATCGTCGGCGCCGGTCCGGCCGGACTGCTGCTCGGGCAGTTGCTGCACGGCCACGGCATCGACACCGTCATCGTCGAGCGGCAGACGCCGGAACACGTGCTGTCGCGGATCCGCGCCGGCGTGCTGGAGCAGGGTACCGCCGACCTGCTGTGCGCTGCCGGGGCCGGTGCGCGCATGCAGCGTGAAGGCATCGTCCACCACGGCTTCGAACTGGCGCTGGAGCAACGCCGCGAACGCATCGAACTGAGTGCGGCGACCGGTGGTCGTGCGGTCACCGTCTACGGCCAGACCGAAGTGACCCGCGACCTGATGGACGCACGCCGCGCCGCCGGCGCCGCCACCCTCTATTCCGTCGAGGATGTGCAGTTGCACGACATCGCCGGGCTGCAGCCGTGGCTGAGCTTCGTGCAGGATGGTGTCACGCAGCGCCTGGATTGCGACTATGTGGTCGGTTGTGACGGCTTCCACGGGGTCAGCCGCCGCGCGATCCCGACCGAGGTGCTGCGCGTCTACGAGCGGATCTATCCGTTCGGCTGGCTGGGCGTGCTGGCGGATACTCCGCCGGTCGCCGACGAACTGATCTATGCGCGCAATGCGCGCGGTTTCGCCCTGTGCAGCATGCGTTCTCCCACCCGCACCCGCTACTACGTGCAGGTGCCGGCGGACGAGCGGGTGGAGGACTGGTCGGACGATCGCTTCTGGGACGAGCTGCGTCGGCGCCTGCCCGACGACGTGGCGCAGGCGCTGGTCACCGGCCCGTCGCTGGAGAAGAGCATCGCGCCGCTGCGCAGCTACGTCGCCGAGCCCATGCAGTACGGCCGCCTGTTCCTGGCCGGCGATGCCGCACACATCGTGCCGCCGACCGGGGCCAAGGGCCTGAATCTGGCCGCCGGCGACGTCGGCCTGCTCGCGCACCTGTTCGCGCAGGCGCAGCAGGAGCGCAGCGACGCGCCGTTGCAGCGTTACTCGGAACTGGCCCTGCAGCGCGTGTGGAAGGCCGAGCGCTTCTCCTGGTGGATGACCACGATGCTGCATCGCTTCCCGGACGAAGACGCCTTCAGCCGACGCCTGCACGATGCGGAGCTGGACTACCTGCTCGGCAGCGCCGCCGGCCGCGCGACCATCGCCGAGAATTACGCGGGGTTGCCGTTGGCGGTTTAGGGCCGGGATTTGGGAGTCGGGATTTGGGATTCGTCGAGCCGCGTCTTCGTTCTCACGTACGTCGTGGTGATCGCTGGTTCCGCTTTGGCCAATCCGGAATCCCGGCTCTCCGGCGTTTCAGCAGCCGAATGGCTGATCATCCCGGTTGAAGCGCCATCGATCGTCGCTGCCGATGACATCGATAGGATGCGCCGATGACTGATCATGCAGGCCGCCAACGCATCGCCGCGCCGTGTCATGCATACGCACATTTAGGTGCGTGGTGACCGCGCCATTTCTGAGGTCGAGGTAACTGTGGCGATTCTCCCAGACCAGGAAAAAAGCCGCTGAATCCGCGTGTTTTTCGCGGTTTCCTGCGTCGCGCAGGCACGGCGCGTTGCTACGCTGCAGCCGCGCTGGTGCCGACGTTGCCGCGCATCGCGGCAGCGCAGCGTCTTGGCGCATTTCCCTGTTCCCTCATCGGAGAGTCTTCCATGAAGATCCGTTTTCAGGCCTGTCTGCTGGCGCTGCTGCTTGCGCTCCCGGTCGCGTCCGCGTTCGCGCAGACCGCGGTCACCGCCAATCCCAACCACGCGCAACTGCTGCATGGCGAGGACTGGCGCACCACCGCCAACAAGCGCCTGGTCTACGATTTCTGGCGCATCGTGTTCGAAGCCGGGCACACCGAATATGCGCCGATGTACATGGCCAAGGACTACATCCAGCACAACCCGAACGTGGCCAACGGCCGCGATGCGTTCCTGGCGTTCCTGACCTCCTTCGTCAAGCCGACGCCGATCCAGCTGCGGGTGCAGTTGCCGCTGGTGGCGATCCTGGCCGAGGGCGACTACGTGACCCTGGTGTCGGTGCGCACGCTGCCCGATCCCAAGGACGCCAGCAAGACCTACACCACCACCTGGTTCGACATGTTCCGCATCCAGAACGGCAAAATCCAGGAGCACTGGGACGCAGCGACCAAGTGATGCCGCACGGATGATGTTGAACATCCGCAGGCGCCGCCCACTGCGGTGGACGGCGCCTGCGGTGCGCTTGGGTGGCGCCGCGCGTGCGCGTCAGAACGCGTCGGCGCGGTAGCCGGTGTCGATGCTGAGGCTGCCGCCGAGCGCGCGCGAGACGCAGGCGCACAGCTTGCGGTTGCTGTGGCGCTGCTCGTCGCTGAGGAACACGTCGCGGTGGTCCAGCGGCGTGGCGGCCTCCAGCACTTCGACCACACACAGGCCGCATTCGCCGCGGCGGCAGTCGGCCATGACTTCCACGCCGGCCGCGCTCAGCGCATCCAGCAGCGACTCGTTCTCGGCGACCTGCACGGTCTTGCCCAGCGCCGGCACCTGCACCACGAACGGCTGTGCCGGTGCGTTGCCGCTGTTGCCGAAGGTCTCGAAGTGCAGGCGCGCGCGGGCGCGGCCGTCGTCGCGCCAGCGTTGTCGCAGTTCGTCCAGCAGCGGCAGCGGGCCGCAGGCGTAGACGTCGGCGTTGCGCGGCCACTGCGCGATCTGCGCGGCCAGCTCGAGCTGGCCCAGATGTTCCGGGCAGAACAACTGCAGACGCTCGCCAAGCAGGTCCTGCAGATGCTCCAGGTAGGCCATGCTGGCGCGGCTGCGGCCGGCGTAGAGCAACTGGAACGGGATGCGTCCGCGCGCCAGCCGTTGCGCCATGCCCAGGATCGGGGTGATGCCGATGCCGCCAGCGACCAGCACGATGTGCTCGGCGGTCTCGTCCAGCGCGAAGTGGTTGTTGGGCGAAGAAATGTCCAGTTGGTCGCCTGGCGCCAGCGTCCACATCGCGCGCGACCCGCCGCGGCTGCCGGGCACCGCGCGCACCGCGATGCGGTAGTGGCCATCGGCGGCGGGCTCGCCGACCAGCGAGTAGGAGCGCTCGTGCCAGGCCTCGCCGATGCGCACGCGCACGTCCAGGTGGCTGCCCACGCTGAAGGGGCGGCTGGCGCGACCGGGATCGAGCACGATCTCGCGCACGTCCTGGCACGGCGTGGCGACGGCGACGACGCGGGCGGTGGTCCACTGGGTGTCTTTGCGCATGGCGGGGTCCGGCAGGCGGGAAGGGGAGACGGGCGTCTGTGCGCCGCGATCAGGCGGGTGGGCGGCGCCGCAGCAGGCGGCTGCCGGGGATCTGGCCCAGCGCGTTCTGGTCGTGCAGGGCGTGGTGGGCGTTGCGCTGCGCCAGCCGCGCGTGCTCGCGCATCAGCGCTTCGGCGCGCGCGCCTTCGCGGCGCACGATCGCGTCCAGCACCTGGCGGTGCTGGTCCTGGGCGATCGACAGCACGGTGGCGGCCTGGCCGCGTTCGAGCACGAAGCTGCTCGGCGAGGCGAACGGCAACTGCGCCACCCGCGCGAACTCGCGCGACAGCAGCGCGCTGCCGGCCATCTCGAACAGCAGCGCGTGCAGTTGCGCGTTGCCGTCGACGTAGTGGGCGAAGGCCTCCTCGCTCAACGGTCGCGTCGCCAGCACCGCGTCGATCCGCGCCAGCAGCGCCTGCGCCTGTTCCAGCAGTGCCGGATCGGCGCCGCGTTCGGCGGCGCGGCGCGCGGCCAGGCCTTCCAGGGTGCCGCGCAGTTCGATGGCGTCGTCCACGTCGCGCTCGTCGAACGCCTGCACCGCGTAGCCGCCGCCACGCAACGGCTGCACCAGGCCTTCCTCGGCGAGCCGCTGCAGGGCGGCGCGCACTGGCGTGCGCGAGGCGCCCAGGCGCTCCACCAGCGCGACTTCCGACAGGCGTTCGCCGGCGGCCAGCTCGCCGGCCAGGATCAGCTCGCGCAATTCGAGCAGGGCGCGGGTGGTCTGTGCGGCGCTGGAGCGGAATGGATGTGCGGCCGGCATGGCGGGCTCCTGTGTGGTGCGGCGGGCTCAGCCGACCATGCGCAGCTGCAGGTCCTGGTTGCGCTGCTCGGCGGCGACCATGCGCTCGATCAGGCGCCGCGCCCACATGCCGCCGGCATCGACGTTGAGGTTGTAGAACACGTGGTCCGGGTGCGCGTCGATGGCGCGCTGCTGCGCTTCCAGGATCAGCTCGTCCTCGCCGAACACGCCGCTGACGCCATCGCGCAGGCGCGTGGTGATTGACTGCTCGTGCAGCGAATGGTTGCGCGCGAATGCCCAGAAGTAATGGCAGGTGCGATCGGTTTCCGGGGTGATGGTGTTGAGCACGTAGCCGTTGACCCCGCGCGAGCGATCGCCCTGCGGCGCGCCGCTGCCGGCTACCGCCACGCCGACGTCGATGGCGATGGTGCAGGGCGCCTCGAAGCGAATGATCTGCCAGCGGTCGACCTTGCCGCGGTAGCCGTGCGCGTGCTCGATCTGCCAGGCCCAGAACGGCGGCGGGTCGATGTCGAGCATCCAGCGCGAGACCACCGTGCTGCGTTCGCCGTGGACCACGTCGAACGGCGCCTCGGCGACCTCGTCCTGGCCGATGCTGGAGCCGTGCACGAAGGTCTCGTGGGTCAGGTCCATCAGGTTGTCCAGCACCAGCCGGTAATCGCACTTGACGTGGATGGTGCGGCCGTCGCCGGCCCAGGCCGGGTCGTCGTTCCAGTGCAAGTCCGGCACCAGCGCGGGGTCGGCCAGCGCCGCGTCGCCCGGCCACACCCAGACGTAGCGGTGCCGTTCCACGGTGGGGAAGCGGCGCACGCAGGCGGACGGATTGATGGTGTCCTGCGAGGGCATGTGCACGCAGCGCCCGTTCGCGTCGTAGACCAGGCCGTGGTAGCCGCAGACCACGTCGTCGCCGCGCAGCCGGCCCATCGACAGCGGCACCAGGCGGTGCCAGCAGGCATCCTCGAGCGCGGCGACGCGGCCGCTGCTGGTGCGGTACAGCACGATGTCCAGATTGCACACCTTGCGCGGCAGCAGCGCGTGCTTGACCTCGTGATCCCAGGCGATGGCGTACCAGGCATTGAGCGGAAATGCCGGAGTGGACGACTGCATGGCGGCGACCTCGATTGTGTATACAACAGGCTGGGGAAGATCCTTGCGTGTTGCGGGCCGGTGGCGCATTCGCGCTGCCACCGCGCCGTCGCCTGATGCGGGCGACGGTGGAATGTATACAACAGGGCGAGATGGCGCGCCGTTGTCATGGCGTTAAATTGTTCGTTTATCGAACTATGCATCCGATAATCGGATTGACCGCCCGCCAGTGCCGGCCTAACGTGGCCTCCCGGAGCGACCTGGAGGAGGATGTCGTGGCAGACCTTGTAATGCGCCTGCGCCGCCGTGCGCTGCGCCCCCGGCCGGCGACGGCGGAGCGGCGCCGATGATCGACAAGACCCTGGCTTCGTGCGCCGACGCAGTGGCCGACATCCACGATGGCGCCACGGTGATGATCGGCGGCTTCGGCACCGCGGGCATGCCCGATGCGCTGATCGATGCGCTGATCGCGCAGGGCGCGCGCGAGCTGACCATCGTCAACAACAACGCTGGCAACGGCGAGACCGGGCTGGCCGCGCTGATCAAGCACAAGCGCGTGCGCAAGATCGTGTGCTCGTTCCCGCGGCAGAGCGACTCGCAGCACTTCGACGCGGCCTACCGCGCCGGCGAGCTGGAGCTGGAGCTGGTGCCGCAGGGCAACCTGGCCGCGCGCATCCATGCCGCCGGCAACGGCCTGGGCGCGATCTTCACCCCCACTGGCTACGGCACCGAGCTGGCCGCCGGCAAGGAGACCCGCGAGATCGACGGCCGCCACTACGTGCTGGAATATCCGATCCGCGCCGATTTCGCGCTGATCAAGGCGCACCACGGCGACCGCTGGGGCAACCTGGTGTACCGCAAGACCGCGCGCAACTTCGGCCCGCTGATGGCGATGGCCGCGACCTGCGCGATCGTGCAGGTGGAGAAAGTGGTGGAACTCGGCGCGCTGGATCCGGAAGCGGTGGTGACGCCGGGCATCTTCGTGCAACGCGTGGTGGCGGTGGCCACCGCACAGGAGGGCGCATGCACGCACTGACCGGCCGCGGCATCGACCGCAACGCGCTGGCCGCACGGGTGGCGCGCGACATCCCCGAGGGCGCCTACGTCAACCTGGGCATCGGCCTGCCGACCGCGGTGGCAAACTTCCTGCCGGAGGACAAGGAGATCTTCCTGCACAGCGAGAACGGCCTGCTCGGCATGGGGCCGGCGCCGCCGCCGGGGCAGGAGGACCTGGACCTGATCAACGCCGGCAAGCAGCCGGTGACGCTGCTGACCGGCGGCTGCTATTTCCACCACGCCGACTCGTTCGCGATGATGCGCAGCGGGCGCCTGGACGTGTGCGTGCTCGGCGCGTTCCAGGTGTCGGTGCACGGCGACCTGGCCAACTGGAGTACCGGCGCGGCCGATGCCATCCCTGCGGTCGGCGGCGCGATGGACTTGGCGATCGGCGCCAAGCAGGTCTACGTGATGATGGAGCTGCTGACCAAGCGCGGCGAGCCCAAGCTGGTGAAGGCCTGCAGCTATCCGTTGACCGGGCTGCGCTGCGTGTCGCGGGTGTACACCGACCTGGGCGTGTTCGCGCTCGGGCCGGACGGCGCGCGCGTGCTCGAACTGGTCGAGGGCGTGAGCCTGGACGACCTGCGCCAGGCCACCGGGCTGGCGCTGACCCTGGCCGATTCCACGGAGGCGGCATGAACGAGGCCTACATCATCGACGGCATCCGCACGCCGATCGGCCGCTACGGCGGCGCCCTGGCCGGGGTGCGTGCGGACGATCTCGGTGCGGTACCGCTGCAGGCGCTGCTGGCGCGGCATCCGCAACTGGATCCGGCACAGATCGACGACGTCTACCTGGGCTGCGCCAACCAGGCCGGCGAGGACAACCGCAACGTCGCGCGCATGAGCCTGCTGCTGGCCGGGCTGCCGAGCAGCGTGCCGGGCAGCACGCTCAACCGCCTGTGCGGGTCGGGCCTGGATGCGGTCGGCACGGTGGCGCGTGCGCTGCGCGCCGGCGAACTCGGTCTGGCCATCGCCGGCGGCGTGGAGTCGATGTCCCGTGCGCCATGGGTGATGGGCAAGGCGGAGAGCGCCTTCGCCCGCAACCAGCAGCTCGAGGACACCACCATGGGCTGGCGCTTCGTCAATCCGAAGATGCAGCAGCTCTATGGCGTGGACCTGATGGGCGAGACCGCCGAGAACGTGGCCGCGCGCTACGACATCTCGCGCGAGGACCAGGACGCCTTCGCGCTGCGCAGCCAGCAGCGCACTGCGGCAGCGCAGGCGGCCGGTTTCTTCGACGGCGAGATCGTGCCGGTGACCGCCCCGGGCAGGAAGCGCGGCGAGACCATCGAGGTCGGCGTCGACGAGCATCCTCGCGCCGATACCACGCCCGAGGCGCTGGCCAGGCTCAAGCCGATCTTCCGCCAGCCGGGCACGGTCACCGCCGGCAACGCCTCGGGCATCAACGACGGCGCCGCGGCGCTGCTGCTGGCCAGCGCAGCGCAGGTGCAGGCGCTGGGCCTGACCCCGCGCGCCCGCGTGCTGGGCTTCGCCAGCGCCGGCGTGGAGCCGGCCTACATGGGCATCGGCCCGGTGCCGGCCACGCGCAAGCTGCTGGCGCGGCTGGGGCTGTCCATCGGCGATTTCGATGCGATCGAACTCAACGAAGCCTTCGCCGCGCAGGGCCTGGCCTGCCTGCGCGAACTCGGCGTCGCCGACGATGCCACCTACGTCAACGCCAATGGCGGCGCGATCGCGCTCGGCCATCCGCTGGGCATGAGCGGCGCGCGCCTCGTGCTGACCCTGCTGCGCCAACTCGAGGCCACGGGTGGCCGCCGCGGGCTCGCGACCATGTGCGTGGGCGTCGGCCAGGGCGTGGCGTTGGCGATCGAGCGGCTGTAGCCGTTCGCCCCATCGACGCTGCGCCCCGCACGCCTGCATCATTCTTCCAGCCAACCGGCTCCGCGCGGAGCCAGCGAGACCGCACGATGCGCGACGACATCCCCATCGATCCCCTGCTCGGCTATCGCCGCCCCTACCCGGGCACGCAACCGGCCTATCTGCACCCGCCCTATGCCTCGACCGGCGCGCGCGGCCCGACCCGCGATCCGATCGCGATCCCGCTGACCCTGTCCGAGGCCACCGGCCCAACCCTGGACCACACCACCCTGGGCGCGCACGCCGCCGATCTCACCGCCGGCTTCCCCGGCGCGCCGCTCGGCGAGCGCATCATCGTCAGCGGACGCCTGCTCGACGAGAACGGCAAGCCGGTGCGCAACAGCGTGGTCGAGGTCTGGCAGTGCAATGCCGCCGGCCGCTACCTGCATGCCGGCGACCAGCACGACGCGCCGCTGGATCCCAACTTCACCGGCACCGGCCAGGTGCTGACCGACGATCACGGCCGTTACCGCTTCACCACCATCAAGCCGGGCGCGTATCCGTGGCGCAACCACTACAACGCATGGCGCCCGGCGCACATCCACTTCTCGCTGCACGGCGACGGCATCGGCCAGCGCCTGGTCACGCAGATGTACTTCCCCGGCGATCCGCTGCTGGCGTTCGACCCGATCTTCAACTGCGTGGAGGATCCCAAGGCGCGCGAGCGCATGGTCTCCACGTTCGACTGGGAGAACACCGCCAACGAGTTCGCGCTGGGCTACCGGTTCGACATCGTCCTGCGTGGACGCAAGCAGACCCCTTGGGAGTGAGGCGATGAGTTTCCAGGCAACCCCGTCGCAGACGGTCGGCCCCTACTACCGGATCGGGCTGGAGCCGCTGTACCGCACCGAGATCGCGCCGGCGCAGGCGCAGGGCACCCACGTGGAGATCGTGGGCAGCGTGTTCGACGGCCACGGCGCGCCGGTCGGCGATGCGCTGCTGGAGATCTGGCAGGCCGACGCCGCCGGCATCTACGACCATGCCGCCGATCCGCGCCGCGGCGAGCACGATCCGGCCTTCCACGGCTGGGGCCGGGTGCCGACCGACGCGCAGGGCCGCTTCGCGTTCCGCACGGTCAAGCCCGGCCGCGTCGCCGGGCCCAAGGGGCTGCAGGCGCCGCACCTGGTGGTGCTGGTGTTCATGCGCGGCCTGCTGCGCGCCGCGCCGACCCGGCTGTACTTCGGCGACGACGACCTGGATGGCGACGCGATCCTGGCACAGGTGCCGGCCGAGCGCCGTGCCACCCTGATCGCGCAACCGCAGGCGCCCAACCGCTACGAGTGGGACGTGCGCATGCAGGGCGAGCACGAGACCGTGTTCTTCCGCTACTGAGCACGCCAGACATTCCGCACAGGCCGCAACGGTTACCCTGCCTGACCTCTTCACCGTGTACGAACCGATGAGCGTGTCCGAGTCCCTGTTGCGCCCCTTGTTCGGCGATCCGATCGTCGATGCCGCGTTCGACGATCGCGCCCGCCTGCAGGCCATGCTCGACGTGGAAGCGGCACTGGCGCGCGCGCAGGCACGCTGCGGGGTGATCCCGGCCAGCGCGGTGGCGCCGATCGCCGCGGCCTGCGATGCCGCACGCTACGACCTGGCCGCGCTCGCCACCGCCACCGCGCTGGCCGGCAATCCGGCGATCCCGCTGGTGAAGGCGCTGACCGCGCAAGTCGCCGCCGCCGATGAGGAGGCCGCGCGCTGGGTGCACTGGGGCGCGACCAGCCAGGACATCATCGACAGCGGCGCGGTGCTGCAACTGCGCGCCGCGCTCGACCGCGTGGAGGCGCAACTGGACGCGCTGTGCGCGGCGCTGGCGGCGTTGGCGCAGCGCGAGCACGACACCGGCCTGCCCGGACGCACGCTGTTGCAGCAGGCGGTGCCGGTGACCTTCGGGCTGAAGGCCGCCGGCTGGCTGGACGCGTTGCAGCGCAGTCGCCGGCGTCTGCAGGCGCTGAGCGAGGATGCGCTGGTGCTGCAGTTCGGCGGCGCCGCCGGCACCCTGGCCGCGCTGCAGTCGCAGGGCCTGGCCGTGGCCGAGGCGCTGGCCGAGGAATTGCGGCTGCCGCTACCGGCGCTGCCCTGGCACGCGGCGCGCGACCGCATCGGCGAGATCGGCGCGGCGTTCGCGCTGCTGGCCGGCAGCCTCGGCAAGATCGGCCGCGACGTGGCGCTGCTGATGCAGTCGGAAGTGGCCGAGGCGTTCGAACCGGCGGCGGCGGGCAAGGGCGGCTCCTCGGCGATGCCGCACAAGCGCAATCCGGTCGGCTGCGTGGTCGCGATCGCCGCGGCCACGCGCGCGCCGGGCCTGCTGGCGACCCTGTTCGCGGCGCTGCCGCAGGAACACGAGCGCGCGGTCGGCGGCTGGCATGCCGAATGGGAAACCCTGCCGGAGCTGGTGCGCCTGAGCGCCGGCAGCCTGGCCCAGGTGCGCGTGCTGATCGAGGGCCTGGAACTGGACCGCGCGCGCATGGCCGCGCATCTGGACAGCCACGGCGGCCTGCTCTACGCCGAGGCGGTGGCGGTGACCCTGGCCACGCATCTGGGCAAGGCCGCCGCGCACGCGCTGGTGGAAACCGCGGTGCGCCGCGCGCTGGCCACGCAGCAGCACCTGCGCGCGGTGCTGGCCGAGGAGCCGCAGGTGAGCGCGGTGCTGGCGCCGGCGGATCTGGATGCGCTGTTCGCCAGCGACAGCTGGCGCGGCATGGCCACGGTGTGGATCGAGCGCGTGCTTGCCGCGCAGGCGCGCGCGTGAGCCGTCGCGCCGTGCCTGTCTGCCGCAGCGTCGGCGCCACGTTCTAGACTTGCGGTGCCGCGCGGTTCCGAGTTGCGACGGCCCCTTCCCTCTTCCCAGCGAGTTCCGCCCATGCCGATCCTCGACCTGCCCACGCATCGTCTGCATTACCGCATCGACGGCAGCGAAGGCCGTCCGTGGCTGACCCTGTGCAATTCGCTCGGCACCGACCTGCACATGTGGGACGCGCAGATCGCCGCGCTGGCGCCGCATTTCCGCGTGCTGCGCTACGACCGCCGCGGCCACGGCGCCTCCACCGCCGCGCCGGCGCCGTACGCCATGGCCGACCTCGGCGGCGACGTGCTGGCGCTCTGGGATGCATTGCCGATCGAGCGCAGCCATTTCTGCGGCCTGTCGATCGGCGGGCTGACCGGGCAGTGGCTGGGTCTGCACGCGGGCGAGCGCCTGCTCAGCCTCACCCTGTGCGCCACCGCGGCCAAAATCGGCAGCGCCGAGAGCTGGCAGGCGCGCATCGAGCAAGTGCGCGCCGAAGGCCTGGCGCCGCTGTGCGAAAGCACCCGCACGCGCTGGTTCACGCCGGCCCTCGCCGAGGCGCAGCCGGCCACGGTCGAGACGATCCTGGACAGCTTCCGCGCCACCGATGCGCAGGCCTACATCGGCTGCTGCCAGGCGCTGGCCGAGGCCGACTTCCGCGCGCGCCTGGGCGAGATCGGCGTGCCGGTGCTGGCCGTGGCCGGGCACGACGATCCGGTGTGTCCGCCGGCCGAGTTGCAGGTCATCGCCGCGCAGGTGGCGAAAGGTGGCTATGCCGAGGTGCACGGCCGCCACCTGTGCAACGTCGAGTCGCCGCACGCCTTCAACGACGCGCTGCTGCGCTTCCTGCTGCAGTAACGCGCCTGCCTTTTCCCCACGTTTCAGGAGTCGACCCGATGGACGAGAACGAACGCTACGCCGCCGGCCTGCAGGTGCGCCGCGCGGTGCTCGGCGATGCCCACGTCGACCGCTCGCTGGCCGCGCGCACGCCGTTCACCGAGGAATTCCAGGACTTCATCACCCGCACCGCCTGGGGCACGGTATGGACCCGCGAGGGCCTGCCGCGGCACACGCGCTCGCTGCTGACCCTGGCGATGATGGTCGCGCGCGGCCACGACGAGGAGTTCAAGCTGCACGTGCGCGCCGCGCGCAACAACGGCGTCAGCGCCGACGAGATCAAGGAAGTGCTGCTGCAGGCGGCGATCTATTGCGGCGTGCCGGCGGCCAACCACGCCTTCGCCCTGGCCGCGCCGATCCTGGCCGAGCAGGCGGCCGAGGGCGCCGCCTAGCGCACTTAGCGCTCCGCTCAGCGCACCTTGCGCACTTCGGTGACCGCCGGACTCAGCCGCGTGCCATCGGCGGCGCGCGGCAGCATGCGTGCGACCGGCTTGCCGTTGCGCGTGTCGATCAGTACCGAATGGCGCTCGCCGTGGTCGAACAGATGCCGTTCGCCCCATTGCCGCAGCGCCAGCACCACTGCGAACAGATCCTCGCCCTTGGCGCTCAGCGCGTACTCGCGGTAGGCGCTGCCGTCGGACGCCTCGCGCGTCTCCAGGATGCCGGCCTCGACCAGCTTGCGCAGCCGGTCGGCCAGGATGTTGCGGGCCATGCCCAGGCTGCGCTGGAAGTCGCCGAAGCGGCGCACGCCATCGAACGCGTCACGCACGATCAGCAGCGACCAGCGGTCGCCGATCAGGTCGGCGCTGCGCGCCACCGGGCAGGGCGACGCGGGCAGGGCAGGGCGGGGCGGCATCGGCGTTCCTGGAAGGCGCTCGGCGGCAGTGGTTGCATTTTAAAACCTATCGGCCTAGCCTGAAACAAGTTTCGTTTTGAAACCAGAACAGGCGAGCCGTCGATCATGCAACCCGTCACCGCTGCGCCCGCCATGCCGCGTCGCCTGGTCTGGCTGTTCGCCATCGCCAGCGGCCTGAGCGTGGCCAACGTCTATTACGCGCAGCCGCTGCTGGATGCGCTGGCAGCGGATTTCGGCATTCGCCCGGCGGCGGTGGGCGGCGTGGTCAGCGCCGCCCAAGTCGGTTGCGCGCTGGCCTTGCTTTTGCTGGTGCCGCTGGGCGACCTGGTGGAGCGTCGTCGCCTGATGGCGGTGCAGGCGCTGGGGCTGGTCGCGGCGCTGGTCGCGGTGAGCGTGGCGCGGTCGGCGCCGGTGTTGCTGGCCGGCATGCTCGCTGTCGGCATGCTGGGCACGGCGATGACCCAGGGCCTGATCGCCTATGCCGCCAGTGCCGCGGCGCCGCAGCAGCAGGGGCGGGTGGTCGGTGCGGCGCAGGGCGGTGTGTTCATCGGCCTGTTGCTGGCGCGGGTGTTCGCCGGCGGGGTCAGCGAGCTGGCCGGCTGGCGCGGGGTCTATGCGGGCGCCGCGGTGCTGATGCTGGCGCTCGCGTTGCCGCTGTGGCGCTGGTTGCCGGCGCTGCCGGTGCCGCCGCAGCCGCTGCCCTATCCGCGTCTGATCGTGTCCATGCTGACGCTGCTGCGGCAGGAGCGCGTGCTGCAGGTCCGCGGCGTACTGGCGCTGCTGATGTTCGCGGCGTTCAACATCTTCTGGAGCGCGCTGGTGTTGCCGCTGCGGGCGCCGCCCCATGCGTTCTCGCACCTCGCCATCGGCGCCTTTGGCCTGGTCGGCGCGGTCGGTGCGCTGGCGGCCGCACGCGCCGGGCACTGGGCCGACCGCGGCCATGCCCAGCGCACCAGTGCCGTGGCGCTGGTGGTGCTGGTGCTGGCATGGTGGCCGTTGTCGTGGCTGCCGCAGTCGCTCGCCGCGCTGGTGCTGGGAATCGTCCTGCTCGACCTGGCCGGGCAGGCGCTGCACGTCACCAGCCAGAGCATGATCCTGCGTCGCCGGCCGCAGGCGCACGGCAGGCTGATCGGTCTGTACATGCTGTTCTACGCGGCGGGCAGCGGACTGGGCGCGATCACGACGACCGCCACCTACGCGCAGGCCGGGTGGGCCGGCGTGTGTCGCTTGGGGGCGGCGGTCAGCCTGCTGGCGTTGCTGTTCTGGTGGGCAACGCGGCGGGTCGGTGCCGCGTCCGCGTCGCTCAGTCCAGCACCCGACTCAACTGCTGCGCCGCATGCCGCAGCGCCGGCAGCACCGTGCTCTGCAGGCTGCCCAGGGTCATCCGCGCCACCGAACTGCCGACGTTGAGCGCGGCGACCACGCGGTCCTGGCGATTGCGCACCGGCACCGCCACCGAGCGCAGGCCGATCTCCAGTTCCTGGTCCACCACCGCGTAGCCGTCGCGCTGCACGCGCTCGAGCAGGGCCTGGAACTGCGCGCGGTCGGTAACGGTGCGCTCGGTGCGCGGGCGCAGCGGATTGCGCTCCAGATAGCTGTTCAAGGTGTCGCCGGGCTGCGCCGCCAGCAACACCCGGCCCATCGAGGTGCAGTACGCCGGCAGGCGGCTGCCGGCGCGCAGGCCGATCGACATGATCCGCACGGTCTCCGCACGCGCCACGTACAGCAGGTCGTCGCCGTCGAGCACGCCCAGCGAGCAGGACTCGTGCAGGGTGTCGCGCAGCGCGTCCAGCACCGGTTGCGCCGCTACCGACAGCGCGGCGGTGGACAGGTAGCCGCTGCCGATGCCCAGCGCACGCGGCAGCAGCACGTAGCCGCGGCCGTGGGTGCCGGCGTAGCCGAGCTTCTCCAGCGTGTACAGCACGCGCCGCACCGCCGCGCGCGGGATGCCGGTATCGGCGCTGAGCTGGGCCATGCTGACGTCGCGGCTGTGCTGGCCGAAGGCGCTGAGCACGGCCAGGCCGCGCGCCAGCGAGGTCATGAAGTTCGGATCGCCTTCGCATTCGCCGATGCGCCGCATCAGTTCCGCGGCCAGGCCGCGCTCGGGCGGGGTGGGGACGGTGGCGGTGCGCGCAGTGCGGCGTGCGCGAGGGGGACGCGGGGACTCGGACATGGAAGCGGCGGCGGCGGCGATGCGTCCGATGGTAGTGGCTGTACTCGCGGGCGTCGATGCTGGGGTGTGGTCGAGGGCGCCAGGCGCCAGGCGATCGTCCCGCGTCATGAAGCAGATGGGCGCTGCGACGGCCGCTCCTACGGTTCTTTTTCGTCCGACACGAAAATCTCAAGCGAAAGCAAAGGCTTTCGCCCTTACGGGCGAGTTACTTTTCTTTGCTCGCGCAAAGAAAAGTAACCAAAAGAAAGCGCGCCCTGCCTCGCGCCCTCCGCGCTGCGCGCTCCGGGTCCGCGTCCATCACGGGGATCCGCGGAAGGGGCACCCTGCCCCTGCCGCGGACGGCGTACATCCATGTACGCCGCCCTTCGGGTATTTCCCCGCGATGGCCGCCGCTTCGGAAGGGAACCCGGTACGGCAACAGCAACAACAAGAGCAAGAGCAAGAGCAACAACCAGAGCAACAGCAACAGCTACAGCTACAGCTACAGCAAAAGCAAAATCGGTAACAGCAACAGCAACAGCAACAGCAACAATATCGGCAGTGGCATTTGCGTCAGCAACAAAGGTGTCGACGCGCCGCGCCAACACATCACTACAGCAACATCGCACCCGGACACTGCAACGGCGACACCCAGTGCTGACTGCCGAAACCAGCGTCCGCAAAGGCCGCCTGCACCGCCGGTGCCGCGGCCTCGGCCTCGGCACGGCTGGCGAACCAGGCGAACACGCTCGGACCAGCGCCGGAAATGCCCGCCCCCATCGCCCCCGCCGCCAGCGCCGCCGCCTTGGCCGCATCGAAGCCGACGATCAGCGGCGCGCGCCGCGGCTCGATCAGCACGTCGCGCAAGCCGGCGCGCACCAGCGCCTCGTCGCCGGCATGACAGCCCGCCAGCACCAGGGCCAGGTTCGCGCTCTGCGCCACGAACTCGCCGAGCCGGTATTCCCCTGCCAGCGCCGCGCGCGCATGGCGGGTTTCCAGCGTCGCGTCCGGATGCACCAGCAGGCTGTGCCAGCCGCTCGGCACCGGCACCGGCACCAGCCGCTCCAGGGTCGACAGCACCAGGCCGCCCAACAGCATCGGGCCGAGGTTGTCGCCATGGCGGCTGCCGCTGGCCACCGCCTCGCCGTCCAGCGCATAGCGATACAGTTCGTCGCGCGACAGCGGCGCGGCAAGCAAGGCATTGGCCGCCACCAGCGCGGCCACGCACGACGCGGCCGAGCCGCCCATGCCGGAGCTGAGTGGGATGCCCTTGTCGATCTCCAGTTCGAAGCCAAACGGCAGCGCCAACGCCTCGCGCAGCGACATCAACGCGGCGCCGGCGGTGTTGCGTGCGGCCTCCAAGGGCAAGGCCACGGTGGTGCCACGGATCGCGGCGATGCGCACCTCCGGCGCGTCGATGCGGCGCACCGTCACCGTGTCGCCGACACCCTCCACCGCATAGCCGAGCAGGTCAAAGCCCACCGCGACGTTGGCCACGGAGGCCGGCGCGAACGCGCGCGCCTGCGTCGGCAGCGCGGCCGTGCCCACGGCGCCCGCTGTCAGCGTCTGCATCCGGCTCACAGGCGCGCGCCCTCGCCCGCCGCCACCCGCAGCAGGTCGGCGAACACGCCGGCGGCGGTCACTTCCGGGCCGGCGCCCGGCCCCTGCACCACCAGCGGATTGTTGCAGTAGCGACGGGTGGTGAACTGCACCACGTTGTCGGTCAGGCGCAGGTTGGCGAAGGCGTGGTCGGCCGGCAGCTCCACCAGGCCCACGCTGGGTGCATGGCCCGGCGCCAGCCGCGCCACGTAGCGCAGCACGCAGCCGCGCGCCCTGGCCGCCTGCAGGCGCTGCGCGAACACCGCATCGACCTCGTGCAGGCGCGCCATGAAATCGTCCACGCTGGCCTGGCGCAACGCTTCCGGCACCAGGCTTTCCACCGCCACGTCCTCCAGGCTCAGCTCGTGCCCGGCCTCGCGCGCCAGGATCACCAGCTTGCGCGCCACGTCGGTGCCGGACAGGTCGTCGCGGGGGTCCGGCTCGGTATAGCCCATGCCGCGCGCCTCGGCCACCAGTTGCGCGAACGGCACGCTGCCGTCGTACTTGTTGAACAGCCAGGCCAGGGTGCCGGAGAAGATGCCTTCGATGGCGGTAACGGCGTCGCCGGTATCGACCAGGTCGCGCAAGGTGGTGATCACCGGCAGGCCGGCACCGACCGTGGCCTCGTAGCGGAAGCGCGCGCCGCTGGCGGCGGCCGCGGCGCGGATGGCGTGGAAGCGCGGCAGCGGCCCGGCGCCGGCCTGTTTGTTTGGGGTCACCACGTGGATGCCGGCGGCAAGCCAGCCGGCGTAGCGGTCGGCGACGTCGGCGCTGCCGCTGCAGTCGATGATCACCGCATGCGGCAGATGCGCCGACAGCAGGTGCGCGGTGAACGCGTCCAGGTCGGTCGGCTGCTGGCCGGCGGCCAGCGCCTGCCGCCAGTCGCCGGCGAAGGCGCGCGGCTCCAGGCGCATCGTGCTGCGCGAGGCGACCGCGCGCAGGCGCAGGTCGAGGTTGGCCTTGGCGAGCAGTTGCGGCTGCGCAGCGCGCAACTGGTCCAGCAGCGCCGCACCGACGTTGCCCGGCCCGATCACGCCGACCGAGAAGGTCTGCGGCGACAGCCAGAAACCGGCATGCGCGGCGCGCAACGCCTTGGTCGCGTGGGCGCTGTCGATGGCCACCGAGATGTTGCGCTCGGACGAACCCTGCGCGATCGCCAGGATATTGACTTGGGCGCGGCCCAACGACTCGAACAGGCGCGCGGCCACGCCGGGCTGGCCGGCCATGCCGTCGCCGACCGCGGCCAGCACACTGATGCCGGTGGTCAGTTGCACGCGCTGCACCTGGCCCACCACCAGTTCGTGGGCGAACGCGGAGAGCACCGCGTCGCGCGCGCGCTCGGCCTCGTTCTGCCGCACCACGCAGCAGATGGAATGTTCGGACGACCCCTGCGAGATCATCACCACCGACACCCGCGCGTTGCGCAGTGCGGCGAACACGCGCTCGGCGGTGCCGGGCACGCCGATCAGGCCGGTGCCTTCGAGGTTGAGCACGGCCAGGTCCGGGCTCAGCGTCAGCCCCTTGATCGGGCCGCTGGTGGCGCTGCTGGCGGTGATGCGGGTGCCCGGGTGCTCGGGCTGGAAGGTGTTGCGGATGATGATCGGCAGGCCGCGCTCGATCGCCGGCGACATGGTCTGCGGGTGCACCACCTTGGCGCCGAAATAGGCCAGTTCGCAGGCTTCGTCGTAGCTGAGCGTTTCCAGTTGCACCGCTTCGGGCACGACCCGCGGGTCGGCCGAAAGCACGCCGTCGACATCGGTCCAGATGTGCAGCTCGGCGGCGTCGAACAGTGCGGCGAAGATCGCGCCGGAGTAGTCGCTGCCGTTGCGGCCAAGGGTGGTGATACGTCCGGCGCGGTCGCGGGCGACGAAGCCGGTGACCACGATGCGCTGCTGCGGGTGCTCCGCGCGCCATTGCGCCAGGCGCTGCGCGCTGGCGGACCAGTCCACGTCCACGCCCAGTTCGCCGCGGTCGACCACCAAGACCTCGCGCGCATCCAGCACCGCGCACTCCTCGCCCAGCGCACGCAGGTGGTCGCCGAGCAGCTGCGCCGAGTACACCTCGCCCAGCCCCTGCACGCGGTCCAGCACTTCCCGCGGCAGTTCGCCGATCACCGCCAGCGCGGCGAGGATCTCGGCCAGGTGTTCGAAGCGCGCGTCCAGCCATTCGACCGTGGCGCCGGCATGTTCGCCGAGCAAGGCCACTGCGGCGGCGCGATGGCGGGCACGGGTCTCGTGCCAGCGCTCGCGCCAGTCGCCGTGGCCGCGCGCGGCCAGTTCGGCCAGCCCGATCAACGCATCGGTGACGCCCTTCATCGCCGAGACGACGGTGACCTGGAGACGTTCCGGGCGCGCCAACAGCAGTTGCGCGACATGACGGTAGCGTTCGGCATCGGCCACCGAGGTGCCGCCGAACTTGTGCACGACAGTGGCGGCGGCGAGCGCGGGGTCGACGGCGGAATCAGGCGAAGCGACGACAGCAGGAGCGACGGCGGGGGGCGACATGGAAGACCTCGGAGTGGAGGCCCCGTTCGCATCAGGCTGAGGGATTCCCCCGCATCCTGATCCGGGTGCGGGGCCGTGGTGTTCGACGATCAGACGAAGACGACGGGCCGCACCGGGCGAATGGTGAGGGTGGTAATACCGGTGGTAATGCCCGCAGCAGCGCCCGCCGCGTGCCGAAGCGAGCGCGGAAGCGAGATGGCGATAGGGGCGAAGACCAGAGGCATGGACGCAAGAGGACATCATGCGCCGGGGCGCTGTCAAGCGCCGCGTGTGCGACCGCAGCATCGGCGCTGCGGCCCCGGCAAACGGTTGCAAAAGTGACTATCGCGCCAAGCCAGGAAAGACGACGCCAACGCCGCCAAGCAGGGGGTGCCGGGCGGCACCACAACCCCGTCCACGCAGGCCTGCGCGTCGGCGCGCAGGGAACGCGCGACGCCGCTGGCGCCGCGCGTTTTGCGCAAGCCTTACTGCTGCTTCTGATCGGTCGGCGGCTGCTGCTGCGGATCCGGGTTGGCGGGATCCTGGGGCGTGGTCGGGCTGGTCGGAGACGTCGTGGTCGGCGGTACGCCCTGTGACGCGTCCTGGCCCTGCATCGTGCCCTGCCCGGTCTCGGTGCCGGTCGCGGTGCCGCTGGCATCGCCGCTTGTGGTACCGGCCGGGGCGGTGCTGCCGCCTGCCGGGCTGCCGTCGGCCGCTGCTGGCGGGTTGGCCGCATTCGGATCGGTGGCCGGGTGGTCGCCGTCGCGCTTGCAAGCCGCAAGCGCAGCCAGCATCGAACCGACCAGGACCATCTTCATCGCTGTTTTCATCTGTGACTCCTGCTTCGCATAGGGGTGGGAATCGCTGCGGGCGTGCCGGCAAGCCGGCGATCACGCCAGGCCCGAGGCGACCAGGACCGCCGATGCGCGGCGGCGATCGTCCCGCCGCACGGAGTTGCGGGCGGGACGCTTGTGGCGGACGTGGCGGAGGCGACTCCGTCCTCGTCGTCCATCGGCACTGCAAAAGTTAGAGTTCGCGGCGCGAATCGCCGCCAAGCGCAGCGGCCGACGGACGCAGCCTACGCAGGACGATGCTCAGGGCGCGTCGGCACAAGGTGTAGAGGACGTTATTGCCGACAGGTCCGAAAATGCGCGATTCACCATCGCGGCCGCTGCGCAGGATGCATGGACAGGCGAAGCGATGGCGCTCTGGCGGCGCCGCGGTCGCGGCGGATGGCATGCACGAAATGGTGACCCCGGCGCGATTCGAACGCACGACCTGTCCCTTAGGAGGGGACCGCTCTATCCAGCTGAGCTACGGGGCCATTGGCCTGGCGGGAATTCTACGGCATGCCCACGCGTTTTTTGCGCTCGCGGGCCGCCCCCGCCAGCGGCGGCGGCCGGATGCGTCCGGTCTGCTAAAATTGCCGGCTGCGCGTCCCGCGTCCCCCGCCTGCGGTCGCCTTCCCTGTCGCAACGAACCCAGGAGATTCCATGTCCGCTGACCTGCTCAAGGCGCTCGGCCTCGCCGCCACCAACTCCGGCACCTACCTCGGCAACGGCGAGTGGTCCAGCGCCACCGGCGCCGGCGTGCTGCAGCCGCTCAACCCGTCGAGGAACGACATCATCGCCGACGTCCAGGCCACCACCGAGCAGGACTACGAAACGGTGATCGCCCGCGCCCAGGCCGCGTTCAAGGTCTGGCGCACCACCCCGGCGCCGCGCCGCGGCGAAGCGGTGCGGCTGTGCGGCGAGGCGCTGCGCAAGCACAAGGACGCGCTGGGCTCGCTGGTCGCGCTGGAAATGGGCAAGAGCAAGCCGGAAGGCGACGGCGAAGTGCAGGAGATGATCGACATCGCCGATTTCGCGGTCGGCCAGAGCCGCATGCTGTACGGCTACACCCTGCATTCGGAGCGCCCCGGCCACCGCATGTACGAGCAGTACCAGCCGCTGGGCCTGGTCGGCATCATCAGCGCGTTCAACTTCCCGGTCGCGGTGTGGAGCTGGAACGCGTTCCTGGCGGCGATCTGCGGCGACATCTGCATCTGGAAGCCGTCCAACAAGACCCCGCTGACCGCGATCGCGTCGATGAAGATCTGCAACGAGGCGCTGCGCGACGCCGGCTTCCCGGACATCTTCTTCCTGATCAACGACGCCGGCGTGGCCCTGTCCGAGCGCCTGGTCGAGGACACCCGCATCCCGCTGATCAGCTTCACCGGCTCCACCCAGGTCGGCCGCGTCGTCGCCGAGAAGTGCGCGCGCCGGCTGGGCCGCTGCCTGCTGGAGCTGGGCGGCAACAACGCGATCATCCTCGACGAGAGCGCCGACCTGAAGCTGGCGGTGCCCGGCATCGTGTTCGGCGCCGTCGGCACCGCCGGCCAGCGCTGCACCACCACGCGCCGGCTGATCGTGCACGAATCGATCTACGACACCGTGCTGGCCACCCTGGTCAAGGCCTACAAGCAGGTCGAAGGCAAGATCGGCGACCCCACCGACCCGGCCAACCTGATGGGCCCGCTGAACAGCCGCGGCGCGGTCGAGCAGTTCCTGGACTCGATCGCCAAGGCCAAGGCCGCCGGCGGCACCATCGAGACCGGCGGCACCGCGCTGGACCGCCCGGGCAACTTCGTGCTGCCGGCCATCGTCACCGGCCTGAAGAACAGCGATGAAGTGGTCCAGCACGAAACCTTCGCGCCGATCCTGTACGTGATGAAGTACAGCACCCTGGACGAGGCCATCGACATGCAGAACGGCGTGCCGCAGGGCCTGTCCTCGTCGATCTTCACCCAGAACCTGAAGGCGGCGGAGAAGTTCCTGTCCGCGGCCGGCAGCGACTGCGGCATCGCCAACGTCAACATCGGCACCTCCGGCGCCGAGATCGGCGGCGCCTTCGGCGGCGAGAAGGACACCGGCGGCGGCCGCGAATCCGGCTCGGACGCGTGGAAGGTGTACATGCGCCGGCAGACCAACACGATCAACTACTCCGACTCGCTGCCGCTGGCGCAGGGCATCAAGTTCGATCTGTAACGCGGCGAGCGCGGCGGCCCGCACCCTGCGGCCGCCGCCCCTTTCCTTCTGCAAGGAGCGACAGCGATGAGTCAGGTGCGCGAGACCAATTCCCTGGCGGTGGTCAGCCTGGTCGCCGGGATCCTCGGCTGGACCCTGATGCCGGTACTGGGCAGCCTCGGCGCTATCATCACCGGGCATCTGGCCCGGGCGGAGATCCGCCGCCAGCCGCAGCGCTTCCAGGGCGATGGCCTGGCGGTGGGCGGGCTGATCCTGGGCTGGGCCGCAGTGGTGCTGGCCGTGCTGGCGGTACTGGCCTTCGTGCTGTTCTTCGGCGGGCTGGCCTGGTTCGCCAGCACCCAGTCGTGAGCCGGGACGCCGCCGCGCCGCGGGAACGCTTCAGCGACCGCGTCGCCGATTACGTGCGCTACCGCCCCAGCTATCCGGCGGCGCTGCTGGACTGGGTGCACGGCGAGCTGGGCGTGGCGCGCGATGCGCTGGTCGCCGACATCGGCGCCGGCACCGGCATCTCCACGCGCCTGTTCCTGCAGGCTGGGCATCCGACCCTGGCCGTGGAGCCGAACGCGGCGATGCGCGAGGCCGCAGTGGCGCTGCTGCAGGACCTGCCGGGCTTCCGCGCCATCGACGGCAGCGCCGAGGCCACCACCCTGGCCGATGCCAGCGTCGACCTGGTCAGCGCCGCGCAGGCCTTCCACTGGTTCGACCTGGAGGCGGTGCGCCGCGAATGGGCACGCGTGCTGCGTCCGGGCGGGTTGGCGCTGGTGTACTGGAACTCGCGCCTGCTCGACGCCACGCCGTTCCTGGAAGGCTACGAGCAGTTGCTGCTGGAGTACGGCACCGACTACAGCGCGGTGGCCGAGCGCTACCACGACGATGCCACCATGCAGCGCTGGTTCGGCGCCGGCCTGCGCGGCACCGCGCAGTTCCCCAACGCGCAGCGCATGGATTTCGAGGCGCTGCGCGGACGCCTGCTGTCCTCCTCCTACGCGCCGCTGCCCGGCCACCCGCAGCATGCGCCGATGCTGGACGCGTTGCGCGCGCTGTTCGACCGGCACCAGCGCGACGGCGTCGTCGCGTTCCATTACCGCACCCGCGCCTTCGCCGGGACGCTGAACTGAGCCACGCCATGTACTCCCTCGCCCGACCGTTTCTGTTCGCCTTCGATGCCGAGCGCGCCCACGCCCTGGGCCTGCGCGCGATCGAACTGGCCTACCGCACCGGCACCAATCCGTTGCTGGCGCGCACGATCGCACCGATGCCCACGCGCGCCTTCGGTCTGGACTTCCCCAATCCGGTCGGACTGGCCGCGGGCCTGGACAAGAACGGCGAGCACATCGACGCGCTGCTGGCGCTGGGCTTCGGCTTCGTCGAGATCGGCACGGTCACCCCGCGCGCGCAGGCCGGCAATCCGCAGCCGCGCATGTTCCGGCTGCCGCGGCAGCAGGCGGTGATCAACCGCATGGGCTTCAACAACCTGGGCGTGGACGCGCTGGTGCGCAACGTCGAGCGTGCGCGGCGCCGGCGCGGCCTGCTCGGCATCAACATCGGCAAGAACAAGGACACCCCGAACGAGGACGCCGCGTCCGACTACCTGCATTGCCTGGAAAAGGTCTATGCGCTGTCCGACTACGTCACCGTCAACATCTCCTCGCCCAACACCGCCGGCCTGCGCGAACTGCAGGAGGAGCAGGCGCTGCGGCAGCTGATCGCGCGCCTGCGCGAGGCGCAGGAAGCGCTGGCGGCGCGCCACGGCAAGCGCGTGCCGATGCTGGTCAAGGTGGCGCCGGACCTGAGCGACAGCGACATCGACGCGGCGGCGCGGGTGCTGTCGGACCTGCAGGTGGACGGGGTGATCGCCACCAACACCACCGTCGCCCGCCCCGGCCTGGAACACGAACCGCTGGGCGGCGAAAGCGGCGGCCTGTCCGGCGCGCCGCTGCTGGGCCAGTCCACCCTGGTGCTGCGCCGCTTGCGCGCGCGCCTGCCCGAGAGCATCCCGCTGATCGGCGTCGGCGGCATCCTCTCCGGTGCCGACGCGGTGGCGAAGATGGCCGCCGGCGCGGCCCTGGTGCAGTGCTACAGCGGCCTGGTGTTCCGCGGGCCGGAGCTGATCGGCGAGTGCGTGGAGGCGATGCGCCGGCGCCGCGAAGCGCCCAGCCGCGGGGACGTGGTCGTCCCATGAGCACGACGGCCTGGTCGCTCACCGCGCAGGCGCCGCTGCAGGCGCTCAACACCTTCCATGTCGCCGCGCAGGCGCCGTGGCTGCTGCAGATCTTCGCGCCCGAGGCGCTGCCCGAGGCGCTGCTGGCGCCGGAGCTGGCCGGCGCCGCGCTGCTGCCGCTGGGCAGCGGCAGCAACATGCTGTTCGCCGGCGATGCGCCGGGCGTGGTGCTGTGCTTCGCCAACCGCAGCATCGACACCCTGGAACACCGCGCCGACTACGCCATCGTCCGCGCCGGCGCCGGCGTGGGCTGGCACGACCTGGTGATGTGGTCGCTGGCGCAAGGTTTGTCCGGCCTGGAGAACCTGGCGCTGATCCCGGGCACGGTCGGCGCCGCGCCGATCCAGAACATCGGCGCCTACGGCGCGCAGATGGGCGAGTTCGTGCACGTGGTCGAGGCCTACGACCGCGCCGACGCGCGCTTCGTGCGGCTGGACGCGGCCGCCTGCGAGTTCGGCTACCGCGACAGCCTGTTCAAGCGCCAGCCCGACCGTTACCTGATCGCCGCGGTGGAGTTCAACCTGCCGCGGCTGCACGCGCTGCGCCTGGACTACGCCGGCATTGGCGAGGAACTGCAGGCGATGGGCATCGCCACGCCCGGCGCGCCCGACGTGGCCCAGGCGGTGATCAACATCCGCCGGCGCAAGCTGCCCGACCCGGACGTGCTCGGCAACGCCGGCAGCTTCTTCAAGAACCCGCTGCTGCCGCTGGAACAGGCGCTGGCGCTGCAGCACGAACACCCGGCGCTGCCGGTGTTTCCCGGCGACGACGACAGCCAGCGCAAGCTGTCGGCGGCGTGGCTGATCGAGGCCTGCGGCTGGAAGGGCTACCGCGACGGCGACGCCGGCGTGTCCGCCGCGCACGCACTGGTGCTGGTCAACCACGGCCAGGCCAGCGGTGCCGAACTGCTGGAACTGGCGCGGCGCATCACCGCCTCGGTGAGCGAGCGCTTCGGCGTCATCCTGGAGCCGGAGCCGCGCATCGTCGGCGCACAGTGGTAGCCGCGCCCACGCCGCTGCGCGCGGCGCTGCTGATGCTGGCCAGCACCATGGCCTTCGGGCTGATGGTCGTCGCGATCCGGCTGGCGTCGGCGCAGCTGTCCACGCTGCAGATCGCCTTCTTCCGCAACCTGTTCGGCCTGCTGTTCCTGTTGCCGATGCTGCTGCGGCCGGGCCGGCCACTGCCACGCACTGCGCAACTGCCGCGTTACCTGCTGCGCACCGCGATCGGCCTGGTATCGATGCTGGCCGGGTTCTGGGCGATCGGCCACCTGCCGCTGTCGCAGGCGATCGCGCTGTCCTACTCCACCCCGCTGTTCGCGACCCTGGCCGCCGCCCTGTGGCTGGGCGAGACGGTGCGCCTGCGGCGCTGGCTCGCGGTGCTGTGCGGCTTCGCCGGCGTGCTGCTGATCGTGCGCCCCGGCGCCGCCGCGTTCAGCCCCGGCACCCTGGTGGCGGTACTGGCCGCGGTGATGAGCGCGCTGGTCGCGATCCAGATCAAGCAACTGGCGCGGGTCGACGCCGCCAACACGGTGGTGTTCTACACCTACGCGTTCTGGGTGCCGATGTCGCTGCTGCCGGCGCTGTTCGTGTGGCGCTGGCCGCACGGCATCGACTGGCTGTGGCTGCTGGCCACCGGCCTGTTCGGCACCCTCGGCCAGTTGCTGTGGACGCATGCGCTGCGCCTTGGCGAAGTCTCCGCGCTGACTCCGATCAGCTTCACCCAGCTGCCGCTGGTGGCGCTGTTCGGCTGGTGGCTGTTCGACGAGACGCCGGACGGCGGCACCGTGCTCGGCGCGCTGGTGATCCTCGGCGCCAACGCCTACATCGCCCACCGCGAGGCGCTGCTGGCACGGCGTGCAGCGCGCGCCGGGGCCGGCACGCCGCCGACCCTGGACGCCTAGTGGTGCGCGGGACGCCGCGTCGCGCCGCGGCGTCCCGACGATCGCCGACACAGGCACCGCGCGCGGTCGCCGCACGCGGCCGATGCCGCTACCATCCTCGCGCACTCGACACGGCGGCAAGCGACGCACGATGAAGACGATCGGCATGATCGGCGGCATGAGCTGGGAATCCACCCTCCCCTACTACCGGCACATCAACGAGACGGTGCGCGCCCAGTTGGGCGGACTGCATTCGGCCAAGCTGCTGCTGCACAGCGTGGACTTCCACGAGATCGCGCAGTACCAGCGCGACGGCGACTGGGACGCGGCCGGTGCCGCACTGGCGGCCTCGGCGCGCGCGCTGCAGGCCGGCGGCGCCGAGTTCCTGGTGCTGTGCACCAACACCATGCACTGCGTCGCCGACGTCATCGCCGCTGCGGTCCCATTGCCGCTGCTGCACATCGCCGATGCCACCGCCGATGCGTTGCAGGCCGCCGGCATCGTCCGCGTCGGCCTGCTCGGCACGCGCTTCACCATGGAGCAGGCGTTCTACCGCGAACGGCTGCAACGGCGCGGCTTCGAGGTGCTGATCCCGGATGCGCCGGCGCGCGAGGACGTGCACCGCATCATCTACGAGGAACTGTGCCAGGGCGTGGTGCTGGCGCCATCGCGGCTGCGCTACCGCGAGGTGATCGCAGGGCTGCAGACGCAAGGCGCGGAGGCGGTGATCCTGGGCTGCACCGAGATCGGATTGCTGGTCGGCCCCGCCGACGCGGCGGTGCCGCTGTTCGATACGACGGCGCTGCACGCGCGTGCCGCGGCCCTGTACAGCCTGGCCTAGCGATGCGCAGCCAGACCGCACATGCTGTTGCCATCGTCCCGCGCCGCGCCGCCAGCGTTCCGCGCGGCTGGGCGCCGTTCCGGTTGAGCGCCCTGCTGGTGCTGGCGTTGCTGCTGTGGCCGGTAATCGGCCGCTGCGCCGTCGCCATACCGCCCTACACGCCGAACGTGGTCGATCCCGCCGGCACGCTCAGTGCGGACGACACCCAGCGGATCAACGCGGCACTGCAGCGCCTGCGCGAACGCCAGCACATCTGGGGCGCGGTCTACATCGTGCCGTCGCTGCAGGACGAACCGATCGAGGCGCTGGCCGAGCGCGCCTTCCGCACCTGGCGGCTCGGCCGCCAAGGCAGCGACAACGGCCTGCTGCTGGTGCTGGCGATGCAGGACCGGCGTTCGCGCTTCGAAGTCGGCTACGGCCTGGAGGGCGTGCTGCCCGACGTGGTCGCCCGGCACGCGCTGGACGATTACCTGGCGCCGCGCCTGCGCCAGGGCGACACCGCCGATGCGATCGTCGCCGCGTTCGACTTCATGGGCCGCGCCGCCGCGCAGGATCCCGAGGCCGTCGCCGAACTGGCGCAACCGGCCGACGACGGCATGCACTGGCGGCGCGGCGCCATCGCCTGGGCCGGCCTGCTGGTGCTGGTGTGGCTGCTGCTGCCGCTGCGCCAGGCCTGGACCGGCTACCTGCGGAAACGTCTGCTACGGCGGCATCCAGGCCTGTCGGACAAGCCCGAGGAACTGGTCCAGGACACCGTATGCGGCGGTTTCTGGGCGTGGTTCATCCGCCTGTTCCTGAGCGCCAACCCCGGCATCTTCGTGCTGCTGCTGTCGGCCAGGTCGATGACGATGACGGTGATCTTCCTGGCGCTGGAACTGCTGATCCTGGTACTGACCCTGGCCATCGCCGCGCAGCGCTACCGCTCGCCGCAGCGCTACAGCCGCTTCCTGCAGGCGCTCACACGGCGGCGCAATGCGCTGATCCGCAAGGGCCATATCGCCGAGACCGCGCCCGGCGTGTTCGCCTACACCGCCAGCTACCATGCCGCTCAAGCCGCCAAGGAACGCGCCGCGGCCGAGTCCGCTGCATCGTCCTCGTCCTCGTCGTCCTCCAGTTCCAGCAGCGACTCGTCCTCCGGCGGCGGCAGCTCCGGCGGCGGCGGCGCCAGTTCGAGCTGGTAGGCGGCGCAGGCCACACGCGGCAGCACAGCTCTTCCAGACCACCGACGGGACGGCTGCCGCCAACGATCAGTCGGCAGATCCGGCGTTGGCGATCATGCGCTCGAGCAAGCCGAGCAACAGGTGCTGCTCCTCGGGCTGCAGGCCCGCGCAGACCTGCCGGTCGATGCCACGCAAGACCTCGCGGCCAGGCTCCAGCAGCGCCAGTGCCTGGTCGGTCAACGAGATCGCCGCGCTGCGCTTGTCGGCGGCCGTGCGTTCGCGCTTGATCAGCCCGTCGCGCTCCATGCGCGCGAGCAACTGCGCCATGCTCGGCTGTTCGACGCCGGCCATGCGGGCCAGTTCGCCCTGCGTGCGCTGCTCGCCGTTCTTCAACGCTACCAGCACCGGGAGTTGCGCCGCGGTGATGCCGGCCGTGCGCAGCCGCTCGTCGCTCAGTTTCAGCAGCAGCCGCGCCAGACGACCGACCACCAAGGTCGGCATGGCATGCGGCGTCCACTCGGCGGGCACATTGGGCATTGAATAGGATCCTATGTTTCTATAAGGTGGCGTCCATGCCCAGCCCCACCCCGACCCGCTTCCCCCATCCCAGCGTCGCGATCGTCGGTGGCGGCCCCGCCGGACTGACGGCCGCGGTCATCTTAAACCGCCATGGTTGGCCGGTAACGGTGTTCGAAGGCGACGCATCGCTCGACGCACGCGACCAGGGCGGCACGCTCGACCTGCATCCGGACGATGGGCAACTCGCCCTGCGCAAGGCCGGGCTGCTGGAGCGATTCAAGGCGATCGCGCGCTACGAGGACCAGGAACAGCGCTCGCGGCATTACGCCACCGGCGCCATCCTGCGCGAGGAGGTGCCGCTTCCGGGAACCGGCGATCGCCCGGAGATCGACCGCCTCGTCCTGCGCCGACTCCTGCTCGACGCAACCGATGGCGCCACCATCCGCTGGGGCAGCAAGGTGACCGGCGTGGTCGGCGACAGCGACGAGGGCTACCGTCTGCAGCTGCGCGACGGCCTCACGCCGGCCTTCGACATCGTGATCGGCGCGGACGGCGCATGGTCGCGGGTGCGGAGCGCAGTGACCCCGGCGGTCCCTGCGTACACCGGCGTGACCTTCGTCGAACTGTGGCTGTCCGAGGTGGACGCCCGGCATCCGCAAAGCGCCGCGCTGGTCGGGCACGGCACGATGTTCGCGCTGCACGGCCCCACCGGCATCATCGCGCAACGCAACGGCGGCGGGACGATTCGCGTCTATGCGGCCTTTCGCACCGGCCCCGACCATGGCGATTGGCCTGAAACATCCCTGCAGGGCATCGACAAGCCCGCCCTGCTGGCGCGCTTCGAGGGCTGGGCGCCGGCACTGCGGCGCCTGATCGCCGATGGCGACCGCATCGCCGCCATGCGCCCGATCGTGGCCTTGCCGCCGGGGCTGCGCTGGCCGCACCGCAGCGGCCTGGCGCTGGTCGGGGACGCGGCCCACGTCATGCCGCCGCTGGGCGTCGGCGTCAACCTGGCCATGCTGGACGCGGCGGAACTCGCCGAAGCCCTCGTCGGCGCCGCGGACTGGCGTGGCGCGATGCAGCGCTGGGAACTCGCGATGCTCGACCGTGCCGCCGGGTTTGCGGCGATGTGCCGCGACGGCTTTGCCGAGATGTTCCCGGACGCAGCGCCTCCAGCCGAGTGAGCGGTCCGGCGCGCCTCGCGGCAGGGCCGTCGCTCAAGCGCTGGCAAAGTGCAACCGCGGTGTCCGGCCGTGCAACGCAGTGAACCGCAGCACCGCGATCGCGCCGCCGCCCGTCAGCTCGCCACCAGCCGCCGCGCACGCCAGCGCGGCCGGCGCTCGCCGCGGAACAGCAACAGGTACAGCCCCACCACCCACACCAGCGCCGCGCTCCAGCCGCCGAGGATGTCCGAGGGGTAATGCACACCGAGGTACACCCGCGACACCCCGACCAGCAGGGTGAAGCTGCCGGCCAGCCACAGCACCGGCCAACGCCAGCGGGTGCGCCAGCTCAGCGCGATCAGCACCGCCGCCAGGGTCATCGAGCCCATCGCGTGGCCGCTGGGGAAACTGAAGGTGTGGTGCTCCGGCGCGATCGACTCCCACAGGCTCGGACGGTCGCGCTGGAAGAACTGCTTGGCACCCATGTTCAGCAGCGCCGAGCCGATGAAGGACAACGCGGCGAACAGCGCCTCGCGCCAGCGGCGCAGGCCCAGCAGCACCAGCACGATCAGCGTATCCAACGGGATCACGCCGTACTGGTAGCCAGCCTCGGTGACCACGGTGAAGAAACGATCCCAGCCCGGGCTGGTCAGGCCGCGCATGCTCCACAGCAGCGGCTCGTCGAAATACAGGTCTTCCAGCGCATGCACTTCGTCGGCGAGAGCGACGAACACACCCAAGGGCAGCAGCACGCCGGCGAACAGCAGCACCACACGCCAGGCATTGAGCCGCAGCCAGCGGCGCAGGCCGGCCGCCTCGGCGGCGGACTCACCCGGTGCGGCGGACATAGGTGCGTTCGACGTAATCGTCGATCAGCGCCACGAACTCGTGGGCGATGTTCTCGCCACGCAGGGTCACCTTCTTCTCGCCATCGATGAACACCGGCGCGGCCGGCGCTTCGCCGGTGCCCGGCAGCGAAATGCCGATGTTGGCGTGGCGCGACTCGCCCGGTCCGTTGACCACGCAGCCCATCACCGCCAGGGTCATGCTCTCGGCGCCGGGATGGGTCACCTTCCACTCCGGCATCTTCGCGCGGACGTGGTTCTGCACCACCTTGGCCAGCTCCTGGAAGAACTCGGAGGTGGTGCGGCCGCAGCCCGGGCAGGCGGTGACCAGCGGGGTGAAGGCGCGCTGGCCGGTGGTCTGCAGCAGTTCCTGGGCGACGATCACTTCCTGCGTGCGCGACTGCCCTGGCTCCGGGGTCAGCGAGATGCGGATGGTGTCGCCGATGCCTTCCTGCAGCAGCACGGCCAGCGCCGCGCTGGAGGCGACGATGCCCTTGCTGCCGATGCCGGCCTCGGTCAGGCCCAGGTGCAGGGCGAAATCCGAGCGCTGCGCCAGGTCGCGGTACACCGCGATCAATTCCTGCACGCCGCTGACCTTGCAGCTGAGCACGATGCGGTCGCGGCCCAGGCCCAGCTCCACCGCGCGCTCGGCCGAGTCCAGCGCCGAGCGGATCAGTGCCTCGCGCAGCACCCGGCCGGCATCCCACGGCACTTCGCGCCGCGAGTTCTCGTCCATCAGCTGCGCCGCCAGCGCCTGGTCCAGCGAACCCCAGTTGGCGCCGATGCGCACCGGCTTGTCGTACTTCAGCGCGAACTCGATCAGCTGCGCGAACTGGGTGTCCTTCTTCTTGCCGAAGCCGACGTTGCCGGGATTGATCCGGTACTTGGCCAGCGCCTCGGCACAGGCCGGCTCCGCCGCCAGCAGTTGGTGGCCGTTGTAGTGGAAGTCGCCGATCAGCGGCACTTCGATGCCCATCATCCGCAGCTTGTCGACGATGCGCGGGATCGCCGCGGCCGACTCGGGATTGTTGACGGTCAGGCGCACCAGTTCCGAGCCGGCGCGCCACAGTTCGGCCACCTGCTTGACCGAGGAGGCGACGTCGGCGGTGTCGGTATTGGTCATCGACTGCACCACCACCGGCTTGCCGCCGCCCATGGTGACGCCGCCGATGCGGACCGGCTGGGTGAGACGGCGCGCCCAGGGCGCGGCATCGGCGGGAGGCGTGGGGCGGCTGACGGCATCGTACATGCGCCCATTTTAGCCTGCGCGGCCCCTCCTGCCGCACGCGCCGGCACCGTCGATTCAGCGAGGCCATGCCGCTGCGACGGTTTGTCGCAGGCAGCCCCCGGGTCCAGCGCATACGATGCGCAGCATGGATTCCACCGACGCCTCCTTCCTGCGCACCCTGTGCAGCCTGCGCTGGCTGGCCACCGCCGGCCAGGCCGCGACCATCCTGGTGGCGACCTGGCCGCTGCAGTTGCCGCTGCCGCAGGCGCCGCTATGGGCCGGCGTGGCCGTGCTGGCGCTGTTCAACCTGTACGCGCAGTTGCGCCTGCGCCATGCCGACTCGGCCGCGCCGGCCACCGCCTTCGGCCACATCCTGGTCGACGTGACCGTGCTGACCTGGATGGTCGGCTGGAGCGGCGGCATCGGCAACGCCTTCGGCTCGCTGTTCCTGGTGCTGATCGCGCTGGCGGTGCTGGCCCTGCCGCTGCGCTGGGCGCTGGCGGTGGCGCTGGCCTGCGTGGCCGGTTATGCGGTCAGCGCGCTGTTCGGCCTGCCACTGCCGCATGGCCCCTACCAGGCGCTGGACCTGCAGCGCTGGGGCATGGCCGCCAACTTCCTGCTGTCCACGGTGGTGGTGCTGGTGTTCTCCACCCGCCTGGCGATGGCCATGCGCGAGCGCGAACGCGAGCTGGCGCTGCTGCGGGAGCGCTTCACCCGCAACGAGGGCATCGTCGCCCTGGCCACCCATGCCGCGTCGGTGGCGCACGAACTGAACACGCCGCTGGCGACGATGACCCTGCTCACCGACGACATCGCCGAACAGAGTACCCAGCCGGAACTGCGCGAGGACCTGGACACCCTGCGCGAACTGCTGGTGCAGTGCCGCGAACGGGTGCTGGCGCTGGCCGCACCGGCGCAGCGCGCCGGCGGGCAGACGGTTTCGCTGGCGCAGGTACTGCACCAGTGGCAACTGGTGCGGCCGACCGTGCGGCTTCGCCGCAACGACGACGCGCCGCTGCAGTTGCGGATGGAAAGCGCGATCGGCCATCTGCTGCAGGTGCTGCTGAACAACGCCGCCGACGCCGGCGAACGCGCCGGCCACCCCCAGGTGGACCTGAACGTGCGGGTCACCGGCAGCGAACTGGTCGGCGAGGTCCGCGACTACGGCGGCGGCTTCGACGCCAACCAGGTCGGCCTGCCGGCCACCCTGTTCCGCAGCGGCAAGCCCGAGAGCATGGGCGTGGGCCTGGCGCTGTCGCATGCGACCATCGAACGCCTGGGCGGCGAGCTGTGGACCGAGCCGGCGCCGGACCACGGCGCCCGGGTCGGCTTCCGCCTGCCGCTGCTCGCCCTGGAGACCTCCGCATGAACACCGACACCCCGCTGGGCCTGCTGGTCGACGACGATCCGCTGTACCTGCGCACCCTGCAGCGCACCCTCGCCCGCCGCGGCCTGGAGACGCGCACCGCCGACAGCGCCGCCGCCGCACTGGCGCTGGCCGCCGAGGCGCCGCCGGACTACGCGCTGATCGACCTCAAGCTCGGCGACGAATCCGGCCTGGCGCTGATCCAGCCGCTGCGCGCGATCCGCGCCGACATGCGCATCCTGCTGGTCACCGGCTACGCCAGCATCGCCACCGCGGTGGAGGCGATCAAGCTCGGCGCCGACGACTACCTGCCCAAGCCGGCCACGGTGCCGATGATCCTGCGTGCGATCGGCCTGGAGGCCGAGGAGGACGACGACGAGGACGGCAGCGACGTGCCGGACGCGATGACCCCGCTCAGCCGCCTGCAGTGGGAGCACATCCAGCAGGCCATGCACGAGACCGGCGGCAACGTCTCCGCCGCCGCGCGCCTGCTCGGCATGCACCGCCGCTCGCTGCAGCGCAAGCTGGCCAAGCGGCCCAGCCCGCAGCGCGACCCGCCGCGCTGAGCCGAGCGGCGACGGCCTGAACCGCGCCCCGGGCCGGCGCTCAAGTCCCCTGGCGCCGGGCCGCTAACCCGGCATGTTGAAATCTCCCCCACCCGCCTTGCTGGACGAGCCGCAACGGCTCAGCGCCCTGCGCCAGCTGTGCCTGCTGGATACGCCGGCCGACCAGGTCTTCGATCTGGTCACGCAGCTGGCGTCCCGCTACCTGCGGGTGCCGATCGCGCTGGTCTCGCTGATCGACGAACAGCGCCAGTGGTTCAAGTCCCGGGTCGGCCTGGAGGTTCCGCAGACGCCGCGCAGCCAGGCGTTCTGCGCCTACGCGATCCACAGCCCGGAACTGATGGTGGTACCCGATGCCCGCCAGGACCCGCGTTTCCGCGACAACCCGCTGGTCACCGGCCCGCCATTCATCCGCTTCTACGCCGGCGCGCCGCTGCTGATGGCCGATGGGGCCAGCCTCGGTACGCTGTGCGTGATCGACAGCGAGCCGCGCCACGAGTTCGACGAGGTCGCGCGCCGCACCCTGCAGGACCTGCGCGACCTGCTGATGGTGCGCATCGACACCCTGCGCAACAGCGGCTTCGTCGATGCGCTGACCGGCCTGCCCAACCGCAGCCGCTTCAACGACGACCTGACCATGTGGCTGTCGCTGCAGACCGCCGACCACCACGACACCGCGGTGGCGATCGACGTGTGCGGCATCGACTATTTCCGCGACATGGTCAAGGCGCTGGGCTGGGAGTATGCCGAGGGCTACCTGCTGGCCGCCCGCGACCGCCTGCGGCAGGCGCTGGGCAACCTGCCGCTGTACCGCATCGACACCACCACCTTCGTGTTCATCATGGAAGGCAGCGACACGGCGCATCTGGAGTACTGGTGCGAGCACGTCTGCGACGCCTTCGCCGCGGCGATCGACCACCAGGGCATTCCGCACGCGGCCAGCCCCTCGCTGGGCGCGGTGCGTCTGGACGGGGCGCTGAGCGCCAATCACACGGTGCGCTCGCTGACCACCGCGGTGGACATGGCGCGCCAGCGCGGACAGCGCTGGAGCCTGTACGAGCGCAACCACGACGCCAACCAGCGCAATGCCTTCCGGATCCTGGCCGCCTTGCCCGAAGCGCTGGAGGCGCGCGGCCAGCTGAGCCTGCACTACCAGCCGCGAGTGAGCCTGCGCAGCGGCGAATGCGTGGGCGTGGAAGCGCTGCTGCGCTGGCATCATCCCTTGCTGGGACAGGTGGCGCCGAACGACTTCATCCCGCTGGCGGAAAAGACCGCCTTGATGAGCCGCATCACCGCCTGGGTGCTGCGCACCGGCATCGCCCAGGCGGCGCTGTGGCAGCAGCGCGGCTATACCTTCAGCGTGTCGCTGAACGTGTCGGCGGTGGACCTGGAACAGGCCGACTTCATCGCCCGGCTGCAGGCGCTGCTGCACCAGCATGCGCTGGCGCCCGGCGCACTGGAAATCGAATTCACCGAGAGCGCGATGATCCGCGATCCGCAGCGGGTGGCCGAACAGCTGCAGCAGATCAGCGCGCTGGGGGTGAAGATCGCCATCGACGACTTCGGCACCGGCTACAGCAACCTCGGCTATCTCAAGAACATCCCGGCCAGCGCGCTGAAGATCGACCAATCGTTCATCCGCGCCCTGCCCGGCAGCCGCAGCGACGGCATGCTGGTGCCGTCGATGATCCATCTCGGCCACGACTTCGGCCAGCAGGTGGTGGCCGAGGGCATCGAGAGCGCAACCGTCTACAAGATGCTGCGCGACTGGGGCTGCGACGAAGGCCAGGGCTACTGGATCGCGCGGCCGATGCCGGCCGAGGCGCTCGACGCCTGGCTGGCCGAGCCGTGGCAGGGCGACGACGCCTGAGCGTGCCGCGCCACGGCCCGGCCGTGGCTCACCAGAACACCGCGTACAGCGCCACCAGGATCGCGATCACCGCGGCGGCGCCGAGCTTGAAGCCCAGCGTGGTGCCGTAGCGCACGTCGTCGGTGCGGATCAGATCGCGCGCCGGCGCCTGCGGGGTCAGCAGCGACACCAGCACCGCCGCCACCAGCGACAGCACGAACACCAGGCCGATGCGGTCCATGAACGGCAGTTCCGGCCACAGCTTCTTCAGCGCGAACGACAGCAGTACCGAGCCGATCGCCGCGGTCAGCGCACCGGCCTCGTTGGCGCGCTTCCAGAACAGGCCGAGCATGAAGATCACCACCACGCCCGGGGTGAAGAAGCCGGTGAATTCCTGGATGAACTGGAAGCCCTGGTCGAAGTTGCCCAGCAGCGGCCGCGCGGTGAGGATGCCGATCAGCACCGAGGTCACCGCGGCCACGCGGCCGACCCGCACCAGCTGCGGCTGGTCGGCCTGCGGGCGGAACTTGGCGTAGAAATCCAGGGTGAAGATGGTCGCCACCGAATTGATCTTGGACGCCAGCGAGGCCACGATCGCCGCCACCAGCGCGGCGAACACCAGGCCGAGGATGCCGCTGGGCAGCAACTGCATCATGGTCGGATAGGCCTGGTCGGGCTTGGCCAGGTCCGGCGCCAGCACCACCGCGGCGATGCCCGGCACCACCACCACCACCGGCATCAGCAGCTTCAGGAACGCGGCGAACACCATGCCCTTCTGCGCCTCGCCGATGTTCTTGGCCGCCAGCGCGCGCTGGATGATGTACTGGTTGAAGCCCCAGTAGCTGATGTTCATCACCCACAGGCCGCCGATCAGCACGCTCAGGCCCGGCAGATCCTTGTAGAACGGGTTGTCCTTGGACAGGATCATGTGGAAGTGCTCGGGGTGCGCGTTCCACAGGTGGCGGAAGCCGGCGAGCACGCCGGCACCGTCGCCGATCCGCGACAGCGTCAGCCCGGCGACCAGCAAACCGCCCAGCACCAGCAGAGTGACCTGCACGATGTCGGTCAGCGCCACCGCCTTCAACCCGCCGTAGAGCTGGTAGACCAGCGCGAACACGCCGATCAGCGCCAGCGCCAGGGTCTGGTCCATGCCGGTGACCTGGCTCACCGCGATCGAGCCCAGCCACAGGATCGAGGTCAGGTTGACGAACACGTACAGCAGCAGCCAGAACACGGCCATCAGCGTGCGGATCCACTTGCCGTAGCGCTGCTCCAGGAACTGCGGCATGGTGTAGATGCCGTTGCGCAGGAAGATCGGCAGGAAGAACTTGCCGACGATCAACAGGGTCAGCGCCGCCATCCACTCGTAGGAGGCGATCGCCAGGCCGATCGCGTAGCCGGAGCCGGCCATGCCAATGATCTGCTCGGCGGAGATGTTCGCCGCGATCAGCGAGGCACCGATCGCCCACCACGGCAGGGTCTTGCTGGCCAGGAAGTAGTCCTCGGCACTCTTGCGGTGCCCGGCCTTCTCCCGCGAGACCCATTGCGCGAGCAGGAAGATGCCCGCCAGATACACCACTACGATCGCCACATCCAACGTCGCCAGACCCACTGCCTTCTCCTGCGGGCCACAGCCCGGTTCGCATCGTTGTCCATGACGCCGCCCACCCGGGCGGCGTCGTTCGTGTTTGCCATGGCGACGCAGTGGCCGCCTGCGCCGCCGCTCAGCGCAGCGGGCAGTCGACCACGCGCTGCGCGTCGTTGCTGCTGCCCAGCGCGATCCGCGACAGTGACAGATCCAGCGGGCCGTCGCTCTCGATCAACGGCAGGCGCTCGAGCCGGGTCAGGTCGGCGCCGGCCACCGCGAAGCACTTCAGCGGCACGCCGAGGGTGCGCCACTCGCCCTTGGGCAGCGCGGTCAGCGCCTTGCCGAGGTCCAGCCGCGCGCCGCAGTCGTGGCCGCAGGCCACGCCGATGCGGGCGGCGGCGCCGGGCGCCGCATCCACCTTCAACGTCAGGATCAATTGCACGTCGCCATTGCTCTCGCGCGAGACGTCCAGCGGCTTGGGCAACACCAGCGCCAAGCCGGACGTGCCGCTGCCGGACCAGACGAAGCGCCGCGCATCCTCCTGTGCCTTGTGGTCGATCGCGGTGACCTTCAGCGAGCCGTCGGCCAGCGCCGCCGGGAAGGTCGCCGCCGGCAGGTTGGCCTGGGTGGCGCCGAACAGGATCAGGTTGATGCCCGCCGCCGGCTTGCCGCGATCCAGGTACACCCCGCCCACCGCCTGCGCACCGGACACACCCGACACCTCGGACAGGCGGCTCAGATCGCCCTTGTCCTCGTAGGTGAGGCCGTAGCCGAAAGCGAACTGCGGGCTGTAGTTCTTCTGCCCGACGTTGTTGGCGAACTGCACCGCGGTGCGCGGCCAGGAGAAGCTCAGCTTGCCGTGGAAGTCGTACTGCACGCTGCCGTCGGGCTTGCGCAGCAGCACGTCGGCGATGCCGGCGCCTTCCGAGCCCGGCAACCAGGCCGCGACAAAGGCGTCGGCGGCATTGATCTCGCGGTTCACCCACAGCGGCCGCCCACTCAGGAACACCGCCACTACCGGGATGCCTTGCGCCTTGAGCGATTTGATCAGTTCCAGGTCGCTGTCGTCGCCGGGCTTGTACAGCAGCGTGGCGATGTCGCCCTGGAACTCGGCGTAGGGATGTTCGCCGAACACCACCACCGCCACGTCCGGCTTGGTAGTGAACTTGCCGTCCGCCGCCAGTTCGGCGCTGCCGCCGGCGGCGCTGACCTGCTGCTGCAGGCCCTCCCAGATGGTGGTGCCGTTGGGATAGTCGGCGCGCTTGGTGCCGGTGCCCTGCCAGTTCAGGGTCCAGCCACCGGCCTGCCTGCCCATGTCGTTGGCGCCGTCGCCGGCCACCAGCAGCTTGAGCTGCGGCTTCAGCGGCAGCAGTTGCTGCTGGTTCTTCAGCAGTACCAGCGATTCGCGCACCGCCTGCCGCGCCACCGCGCGGTGCTCGGGCGCGCCGAGCAATGCGAACTTGCCGCCGAGCGGGCGCTGCGATGGCTTGCCGGCCTCGAACAGGCCCAGGCGCAGCTTCACCCGCAGGATGCGCCGCACCGCATCGTCCAGCCGCGCCATCGGGATCTCGCCCGCCTTCACCGCCTTCAGCGCGTTCTCGTAGACGCCCTTCCAGCTGTCCGGGGCCATCAGCATGTCCACGCCGGCGTTGAACGCGGCCGGGCAATCGTCGTTGCGGCAGCCGGGCACTTGGCCGTGGCCGTTCCAGTCGCCGACCACGAAGCCGCCGAAATGCATCTGCCCCTTCAGCACGTCGGTCAGCATGACCTTGTTGCCGTGCATCTTGACCCCGTTGACGCTGTTGAACGAGGCCATCACCGTTTGCGCGCCGGCGGCGATCGCCGGCGGATAGCCGGCACCGTGGATGTCGCGCAGCTGCTGCTCGCTGATCCGGGTATCGCCCTGGTCCTTGCCGTCGGTGGTGCCGCCATCGCCGAGGAAGTGCTTGACCGAGGAGATCACGTGCGACCCGTCCAGGAAACCCGGCGTGCCGGGCACGCCCTGCAGCCCCTCGACCACCTTGCCGGCGAAGCTGGCCACCACCTCGGGCGACTCGGAATAGCCTTCGTAGGTGCGGCCCCAGCGGTCGTCCTGCGGCACCGCCACGGTCGGCGCGAAGGTCCACTCCATGCCGGTGGTCCGCGTCTCGGCGGCGGTGATCTCGCCAATCTTGCGCATCAGCTCCGGGTCGCGGGTCGCGCCCAGGCCGATGTTGTGCGGGAACAGCGTGGCGCCGACGATGTTGCTCTGCCCATGCACCGCGTCGATGCCGAAGATGATCGGAATCGCCGGTCCGGCGCCGTCGGGCTGCATCGACGCCGCGTAGTAGGCATCGGCCAGCGCCAGCCACTGCGCCGGACTGGCGTCGTACTTGCCGCCGGGATCGGAATTGCCGCCGGCCAGCACCGAACCGATGTGGTACTTGCGCACGTCCTCCGGGGTCATGCTGCCGATATCGCCCTGCACGGTCTGCCCGACCTTCTGCTCCACCGACATCTGCGCCATCAGCTTGGTGATGCGCGCCTCCAGCGCCGGATCCTCCTTCAATGGCCAGGCCGGCGACGGCCACCGGTCAGGGTGGATCGGCGGCGGCGGCGCAGCCGCCGGTGCGACCGGCACGGAGCCACCGGGAACGGCGGCGGCCAACGCCAGCAGGCCAAGCGCAGCGGCCGCGGCCAGCGCCGTGCGAAGCGGCGCGCGCGCGCCAGCGGTCTGTGTGTGCAAGAGACTCCCTCCCAGGAACGGCGAACGCATGCCACATCGCGGCCGGACCGCACACGCCGAGGTGCGGCCGGCGCCTACGCTTCCCGAATGGCCCCAAGCCTGTCAACCGCGCCGCGAGGTATGCCCCGATGTCGCCGGGATATCGGCTGACGCTATAGCGATGGAATACCGGGTTTGCTTGGGGTGACTGGCATGGACTTGTCTTGCTTCACCAGCATAGGCAGCGTCGCTGCGGAGATTTTGCTGCACCGCAGTAGAACCGACATTGCACACTGCGCAGATCCGGGACCGCATACGGGCAGATGACGCACCTGATCGCTTGCCAGTTCGATGGCCTTCTTCCCCGTCATGGATCATGGCCGAATCCGTGACGGTGACGTCTGGTAGGCAATCAATGTCGAACCGAGACGGAGTCGTTCGCCACAGGCCCGCCGGCACAAGGAGCATTCCTCCTAGATCGAGGCTCTCAGTCGACAGGCAGCGATAATGTCCTTCCATTGCCCGGAGGCAAGCAATGACGCATCGAGATTGACGACATGGTCGTTCTTGCGGAACGCGAACGCATACACCTGATCGAAAAAATCTGGAGAAAACAAACTTTCATAGCGATTAAAAGCCCCGTCATACATGCACAGGGAGAACCTGCAGCCCTCCGCATCGAACATGCTTGCCAAGGCCCGATGAATTTCTGCAGAGATCGCATCCGGAGCAGCCACGACCGTCTCGAGGAGCAGTACGCCGTTCGGCCAATCGTCGCCAAGCATCCTGTAAACGGACGCTTCGCTCCGCGAACTGATATCCCGCTTCAGCGTTGCATAAGCTGCCGGCAAGGAAGCTGCGCCAAAAATACCGTAGCACAGAACAGAGAATGTGTTTGCGCCATAAACCGAGAGGAAATCAACGGCACGCATAAATATGGCAATCGAATTTATTCATGACTGATACACCTTTAATGCCCAAAAAGAATAATACTGACCGTCTCATTCCCTAGGCCGCCTCAGCAAAGCCAAAATCAAGGCGAGCGGACACATGCCCACTAGCCTCATTGCACGTACTGAGCTCATACATGCCAAGTCCGATATACACCAGCAGTCAATAATCATTGCAGCCTTTTCTTAAGCCGCTAAGCATTAAAAAATTCACTATTCAGAGTCCAGCTTAATCCTGCAGCTACTCAAATCTAACACTAAAAAATTCAGTCACATTAAAATTAGTCCGGAATGGAAGACTTCAAAAACTCCATCCCCCTTAACTGAACAGAAGGACGTCTTTCGCACCATCTTAGCTAATAAGCCAAATGGAACAAGGAGTTAGCCAGAAGAAAAAAGACCGATCTGGCAACGCGCATTATCGATCCCAAAACAACCAAAGGCTTGTCCGCCTTATATCGAACAACTCATACAGGACGAGTAACATAAAGGCTTAATCGCGGGGCTTTGGCTCAGTCCAGCCAAGCCAAGCTCCAATGTGAGCAACAATCTTAGAGGAAAGATAGAACCATAAAAATCCGAAAATAATATAAAAATTTGAATACGGCTTGGGCAACGTCCACAGAAGGAAAACACCCCCCAAAAAAATAACAACAAAAATCAGGGCGCTAAGAAATTTTTTCATCATCGCACCGAAATCATTGACATACCCGAGCCAGGCTCAAGACACATATTAGGATTTTCTCTTTGCATAAAGTCGGCCACCCCATCTCTATCACAGTCTAGTTCAGCACACCACGCATCATATGGCTCCATTAGCATGATGTAAACGGACACCCTCCCCAAAAGAGTAGATGGTTTCGGCACCAGCTTGCCAAACTTATTCACAGAGGTAGTTCCAAGACTAAGCTTTCCAATAATAAAGGATGAAATCATTCTTTCCACCCAACCAATAGGCTTTGTGGGCGTTTTGAAAATGATAGGCCCATATGTCGGCTTATACCCCAGCAATGGATCAGGAGCCAATCCCGTTGGATCCACATTCGACAATGGATCAGCCGCAACATAAGCATAAGGATTAGCACCGCCCTCTAGCCCAATTGGATCTTCACCAATGAACCTCGCCAAGTCCGGCCGATAGTACCGCGCCCGGTAGTAATAAAGCCCACTCACATCCCGCTCCCGCCCCGTGTACCGATAGGGGTTGCTGGTCCCTGTATTGGCCTGGCTGGTCTGTCCGTAAGGCGTGTAGTCGTAGCGCTGGATCAAGGAACCGCTGGCGTTGGTAAGTGCACGGGTACTGCCAAGCGCATTGCTCAGGAAGTACGCACGTCCGCTGGCTTCATTGCGCGCATAGCGCTCATCGATGCCAAGCCCGGTCAGGATCGGGTTGACGGTGCCGCCCTGGGTTTCCTGCACCGCATCCAGCCCGTCGTACAGATAGCTGATCGTCTGTCCGCCTTCTGTCTTGCTGATTCGCCGGCCCAGCGGGTCATAGCCGAAACTGGCGATGCTCGCCGTCCCCTGTTTGATTTCGACCAACTGGTCGCGTGCATTCCAGACGTAGGTACGCACGCCGTCGGAGACCAGGTTGCCGTTGGCGTCGTAGCTCAGCGTCTGGCCGTCGGCCTGGGTTTGCCGGTTGTTGTCGTCGAAGCTGCCGTTGCGGGCCGCCGGCAGCGCCTGCGGGGCGAAGCTGCCGGTCTGCGCCACCAGCCGGCCCAGTTGGTCGTAGCCGTAGCCGATCTCGCCAAGGGCCGTGCCGTCCGAATTCATCATCTGCATCAAAATCACCCAACCTTCCAAAGTTATTGACTTCAGATGATTGGCAACCATTATCCCGGGAGAGCCACTAGACAAAAAGCAAAAAACTCAATGCAGAAAAATAACCAAATCCTATTCAAAAAAATAAGCCCACCAAAACAAGGAGAGCAACAGCCATAGAATAATCCCCGCCTCCCACCACAATCTTTACCCACACTCACATACGGTTATAAACCAGAACTAACCAGCCTTATTAAATATGAAAATATTATCATTCCACAACTTAGAGAAATACTCCAAAGGAAATTGCAAATCCGGGTGACTGCCATCATCAAAAATTAGTCGCCACCAAGGAGTTAGGTATGTAACAGACGCAGCCGGCACGCCGTTATTAAGAACACTAAATTTTGAAATAAAAATATTTCGAACGCAATGCACCTCAACTCCATGCCCAATTTTAAAAACCAATCCACCAACGTCGATAAATTTAAATCCATCGTCTTCAAAGAATATTATGCACTTTGGGCCACGCAATATTTTCTCCCAATCAACAAGCCAACCCGCCACATTCAAATCCTTATTGCCAGACGAAAAAAAATTTAACTCCCCACCGCCATAGACAAAGACATCCTGCTCTAGCGGATCGTAAACCCTATAGCGACGAACCAGTATTTTATTGACCACAACCACAATTACCTCCAATTCTTCCTGCGCGCGTTGCCGAACCTATTAAGCCGCCTCCTACTAAAACGGATGTCCACCCAATGCTCGTTCTTCCTGCGCCAGCAATTATGTCGGCGCTACTCTTTCCTTGCGCCACCAGGCCTTCATATGTGACGGCATGCCAATTTCTCAATGAGTAAGCGAAAGGTCCTCTGAAATAATTCTTCAGCGCGTTTCTTGCGATTACGCTTTCCTCTGCAGACAATCCCAATCTTGGAATCTGACGGGCTTTTGCCACGTAACCCAATCGACTCAGAGGCATAGCTAAACTGTAAACAGTTCCGGCGACTTGCCCACCAGAATAATAACCTGAACATTTTTCAACTGCGCCATTAATATCCCATTGATCCCGTATGTAGTTCGTCAACCCAAATGACAACGAGTCGCCAAAACCTGCTACCGCATCTACTACCGGCTGGGGAATTGATGGCAAATCAAAAAGACCTAAAGGATCTCCATACATCAGTGGGGAACCATGGACGTAGGCATAAGGATTGGCTCCACCGACCAACCCAATGGGGTCCTCACTAACAAAGCGCCCCAAGTCTGGCCGATAGTACCGCGCCCGGTAGTAATAAAGCCCACTCGCATCCCGCTCCCGCCCCGTGTACTGATAGGGATTACTGGTTCCTGTATTGGCCTGGCTGGTCTGTCCGTAAGGCGTGTAGTCGTAGCGCTGGATCAAGGCACCGCTGGCGTTGGTGAGTGCACGGGTGCTGCCAAGCGCATCGCTCAGGAAGTACGCACGTCCGCTGGCTTCGTTTCGAGCATAGCGCTCGTCGATGCCAAGCCCGGTCAGGATCGGGTTGACGGTGCCGCCCTGGGTTTCCTGCACCGCATCCAGCCCGTCGTACAGATAGCTGATCGTCTGTCCGCCTTCTGTCTTGCTGATTCGCCGGCCCAGCGGGTCATAGCCGAAACTGGCGATGCTCGCCGTCCCCTGTTTGATTTCGACCAACTGGTCGCGTGCATTCCAGACGTAGGTACGCACGCCGTCGGAAAGCAGGTTGCCGTTGGCGTCGTAGCTCAGCGTCTGGCCGTCGGCCTGGGTTTGTCGGTTGTTGTCGTCGAAGCTGCCGCTGCGGGCCGCCGGCAGCGCCTGCGGGGCGAAGCTGCCGGTCTGCGCCACCAGGCGGCCCAGTTGGTCGTAGCCATAGCCGATCTCGCCCAGGGCCGTGCCGTCCGGCTTGAGCCAGGCGATGCCAGTGGTCTGGTTAGCGGTGTTGTAGGCGTACCCGGTCTTGACTCCGTTGGGCAGCGTGGTCTCGGTGAGGCGATCGGCGGCGTCGTAATCGAACGTCACGGTCTCGCTTCCCTGCAGCAAGATGCGCAGACGGTCGACGGTGTCGTAGCGGTATTCCAGTGCCGCCTGGTTGGCCGCGATCATCTTGGTGCGGCGGCCCGCCGCATCGTATTCGTAGACGATGTTGCCTTGCGGGGTGATGGCCTTGATGACCTGGTCGAACAGGTCGTATTCCCAGCTCAGGGTGCCCGCTGCCGAATCGACCAGCGCGACACGGCGGTTACCGGCGTCGTAGGTGAAGGTCTGGGTGCGCCCGTCGGCCTCGGTGACCACCGACAGGCGCCCGAGCACGTCGTAGGTGAAGGTCTTTTTCTGGCCCTTGCGGTCGGTATAGCTGGCGACACGGTCCATTGTGTCGTAAGTCCAGGTCTCGGACTGGCCCAGCGCGTCCGTACGGGTCAACGGACGGTTGCGCTCGTCGTAGGTGTAGGTGATGCCGTTGCCGTGCGGCAGCAGGATCGCCAGGACGTTGCCGTTCTTGTCGTAGCCGAACTCGGTCACATTGCCGGCGGCATCGTAGGCCTTGCTGACCCGGCCCAGCGCATCGTATTCCTGGCGCGTGGCGTTGCCCTGGTCGTCGCGGCTGCCGGTCACCCGCCCCAGGCCGTCGTACTGGAAGCGCGTGCTGCGCCCCAGGGGATCGACCATGCCGGCCAGATCGTAGCCAGCGTACTGGAAGGCGATCGTCTGGCCGATCGCATTGGTCGCGCTCAACGGCAGGCCCGCGCCATCGCAGGCGAAGCGCGCCGTGCGGCCGCCAGGGTCGGTGACCGCGGTCAGGCAGCGGTTGGCGCCGTAGTCCAGGCGCGTGACCCGCCCGAGCGGATCCGTCGCCGATTGCAGATCACCGTCGCTGGTGTAGCTGAGGCTGGACACGCGCGCCTGAGTGGTGCCCGCCAGCAGCGTGACCTGCAGCGGTCGCCCGCCCGCGTCGTAGCGATACTCGGTGCGACGGCCGAGCGGATCGATACTGGCAGTGACCTGCCCGTAGGCGTTGCGCTCGAAGCTGTAGGTCTGTTGCTTGTCGGTGCCGTAGGCCAGGATGTCGGTCTTCGGGTAGGCGCTGTTGCCGTCGAATACGACGCGGCGTTTGCTGCCGTCCGGACTGGTGACGAGCACGCCAGTGGTGCCGCCATCGACATGCGCATAGTCGATGACGAAGACGCCGCCATCGGCCTGGGTCTGCTTGATTACCCTGCCGGTGGACACGCCATTGACGATCTCGAACTCGTTGAGCAGGACGCGCTTGCCGCGCGCGTCGGTGATGGACTGCATCCGGTGCTGCGCGAGCGCGTTGTTCTGGCTTCTGGTCTGGTAGGCATACGCCTTGCTGCCGCCATCGGGGAACCCCACCGTGGCGAGCAAGCCATTGCTGTCGTAGGCATAGGTCCAGCGGTTGCCGGCGTTGTCGGTGGCGGCTGCGATGCGATTGCGGGAGTCGTACTCCAGGCCGATATAGCGCCCACTCGGCGACACGATGCGCGCGACCAGGCCGGCATCGTAGAGCAGTGTGGTGCGATTCCCGTAGCGGTCCTCCAGCCAGCGCAGGCGGGTGTCCATGTAGCTGGAGAACTGCATGCGACTGCCGTCGCGCAGGGTGATACGGAAGCCGCGGCCCCAGGGCTGCAGCGGGTCCGGATCGTAGACCGATTGCAGCACGGCACCCGCATACTGCGTGGTCGAACCGGCTTGGCGCCACTCACCGCGCGGGCCGGAACCGGAGGCCCGATCGAAGCGGATATAGGCACCAGTTGGCAGCACCAGATCGAGCGAATCGTAGGTTCCCCCCGGGTTGTGCAGGTAGTAGCCCCAGTTGGACGCGGTGCCGATGCCGAACTCGCGCTGCTTCAGGTCATGGGGACGGTAGCTGCGCGACAGGCTGAGCGCCGTCACGTCCGCGATCTGCAGGTCGGTTTCCGAATGAACGAATTCGCCGGTCTTCAGGTCGATGGGATCGGCCGCATTGGCGACGCCGCCGCTACCCGGGGTTCCGCAGCAATGCCCATCCGGCGGCAACCCGGCCTCGCTGGGCGGGTCGTTGCTGGGCACGCTGTACATGCCGCCCATGGTCTGGTGCAAGGCGACGCCAGGCTCGGGAACGAAATGCTTGCCGTCGGCCGAAACGGTGCCCTTGCCGTAGACGCGCCAGCCATCGCGCGGGTCGTACATCCAGAAATTGGCCTGGGTACCCGCGGCGTAGCCGTCGTAGTTGGGGTAGTAGACCTGGATGCCGTTGTTGACGCCGGGGTCGAGTCCGCGGATCTGCGCGCCGCCCGGCTCGACCGTGAACGCCATCGGATGGTTTTCGGTGACCGGGAACGGCGCGCGATTGACCGGCGTCGGCACGATCGCCAGTTCGGTCACCAGGCGGCCCTTGCGGTCCAGCACGACGGTGCCCTTGGGAATGCGCAATTGCAGGCCGGGAATGTCCGGATGGCCAACGACCATGTCCTGGACGGTCGGCGACGGGATCCTGATCTTATCGCGCGCGGCGATGCGTGGCAGATGCAGCAGATAGCCGAGTTCGTTCAATCGGCCGGCGGCGACTTCGGCGCCGACGACGAATTGACCGTATTCGGCGCCGGCCGTGTTGGCGGTGCTACCGTCGACGTAGAGTTCCTGGTGCCCCGCCGGCACATCGAACAGGGTGAACCAGCCGTTCTTGTCGGTAAGCGCGCGCTCCTTGCCGATGCTGACCTCGACCCCGGCCACGGGTTGCTGGTCCACCCGCACCACACGCCCGCGCACCATCGTCACGTGGAAGGTCGCGGCGATGCGCGCGATGCGCGCGTTATGTTCCGGCTGTTGCGAGGCGCCATAGATGCGCCAGCGGCTGTCGGTATTGTCCTGTCCTGGGTACCAGATGCCGTCCACCAACAGGCCGTGCGCACGGCACGGCACACCGTCATTGGCACAGGACGCCGGCGTGCCTGCACCGGTCATCTGCACGCTGGGTGCAGCGCCCGCCTCTGCCGGCGCGGCCGTTGCGTGCACCACCGGCTGTCCGTTGCTGTCGTACGCCGCAGTGCGGAAATCCAGGGCGATCAGCGGCACGGCATCGCCCGATGCGCCGCGCGCACCGTCGACCATCAGGGTGTAGCGGGAATCCGGGAACAACGCCTGACGCGGCTGCACGAACAGCAGACGCCCCTGCTCCACAGGCGCGATGCGTACCGCGACGCGCCCCTCAGGACCGACCAGGGTGACGGTGCGCGCGGACAACGTGGGCATGTGCAGCGGACGCGAGAAGCGCAGCGCGAGCCGCGCGGTCGGCGCGACTCCCGCTGCCCCCTGCACTGGCACGCTGCCGGCGAGCCGTGGCGCGCCTGGCGTATCCGCGATGCTGGCCGGATACGGAAGAAACGCACCCGCGAGCGGATCGAACACGGCATCGCTGGCGATGCGCTGGGCGTTCCGCGACGCTGGCAACGCCACACGGCCATCGGCAAGCAGGCGCGAGCTTGCGTTGCCGCCGCCCGGCAGATCCGCAGGCAGGGTGATCGCCCGATCGCTGGCTTCGTCCCACACCTGCGCACCGGCGCCATCGCCAGTGCCGCCGGCGAGCAGGAGGCGACCATCGGTCAGTACCGTGGCGGTGTGCCCATAGCGCGCACGCAGGCTCAGCCCCGTGGCCGGCTGCACGGAGGCACTTGCCGGATCGAACCACGCGCCGCCGTCCTGCAGTCGGCCCTTGGCATCGCGCCCGCCCCAGACCAGCACGCGCCGGCTCGGCAGCAAGGTAACACTGGCATCGATGCGTACCGATGGCAGCGCGATCTCGCGCGCACGCTGACCGGGCACGCGATGGCGCAGAAAGCGCCCGTCGGGCGCCAGCGCCAGCTCGCTGCCATCGGCCAATGTGGTCGCATGCCACTGCCCGACCACTGCAGGAACAGCGCCAATGCCGACGGCCGGCATGGCCGCCGTGGACCAGACCAGCTGTTGGGAGGCGGCCGTCGACGCCAGCGCGCCCAGCAGCCCACCCAGGATCACGCTTTTCCATGCGCTGTTGAACCACGTCATATGCTCGCTCCGCTCCATGCCTGCTTCCGTTCTGCGTCCGTTCGACGGAACCGCGTCGGTGTTCTAGGGTGTACTGTCCAACGTGATGTCCATCGCCGCGGTGACACCGTCCTCAGGCACGATCCGCAATCGATAGGTGCCGCTCGTCGGCAGCGCCGGGAAACTCAGGTCGCTGCTGCCGGTGCTTGCGCTGAACGATCTGTAGAACTGCCCGTCCGGCCGGTACAGCGCGTAGGTCACCGGCCGGCTGACCGGCGCGGTCGTCTGGTTGACCACCCGCAGCAGCACGCCCTGCCCTGCCGTGCCGCTGAAGGAGAGCGTGGCGGTCTTGCCGTGCCTGTCCAGCGCGATCGACTGCGGGACATCCCACGCCAAGGTGCCTACGACGGTGCTGGACACCGAGGCGGTCAGGGAGAAGCTCTGGTCTTCCGACGAAGGGACCACCACGACGCCATAGCGTCCGGCTTGCGCGGCGTCGATGGAGAATCCGCAGCCGTAGGTACGGAAGCAATTGTTGTTGGAGACGATCTTGCTACCGTCGGGCCGATAGAGCGTCACGTAGACCCAGCCAAAGCCGCTGCCGGCTAGTGCGATCTGATCGAACCCGAGATCGAGCTTCTGCCCGGCCTGCGCATCGAACCAGAAGAAAATGCCCGCGCCGGGCGGACCCGCAGCGAACGTGCGACTGCTGTCCACAGCCACCGACGTGCCGGTGGACAAGGCGACGGTGGTGTCGATCGTCTGCCCATACTGCGGATCGACCACAACGCTGTATTGGCCGGTCGTCGGCAGGCTGCCCAGGCCGATCCCGGTACCAGTACGCGTCGATCCGGACGTGAGCAGGGTGCCGTTTGGCTGGTAGACGCTGTAGTAGCTGGTGCCATCCGCGGGCGCGGTCGCCTGGTTCTGCACCAGCACGGCGAGTTTGTCGCCCGCCTGCCCTTGGAAGCTCAACCGGGCGTTCTGCCCGCGTCTGGCGACGGAGACGGCCAGCGGCGTGTCGCGCTGGAGGTTCAAGGCGAGATCGTTGGAAAGCGTCACGTCATACGTTGCTGCCTGCTCCTCCTCTTGAGTAATCAGTACTGCGTACTTGCCTGCAGCGAGGTTGACGAGATCGAAATCGCAGCCGCCGCGCTCCACGTCGCAGTATCCGCTCGCCAGCGTGCTGCCATCCGCCTTGTAGACGGACGCAACGACGCGCTGCCACCCTGAGCCCACGATCTGGATACCGCTGATGCCCAGTCCCAGGTTCTGCCCCTGACTGGCGATGAAGGAGAAGTGCTTGTATTGCGCCGGCAAGCGGGTCACCACATGCAACGGAGGGCCATCGATCGGTAGCGAGATTCCGGAGGAAAGGGTGATGTCCAATTCCATGGGGCTTCCGGTCCTGCTCTCGACCTGGATTGCGTACTCGCCAGACGTCGGGATATTAATCAGATTGATGGCATCGCCAACCTTGATAGTCGCCGTCTTCCAGACAGTACCATCCGGCCGTAGCACGCGATACACCACATCGCGACCGGCGGGTAGTGTCGTCTGCGCCGCGACCAGCAGCATCAACGACTCGCCTGCCTGCGCCTGGAAGCGCAGCCGCGCAATCTGTCCATACCGCGAAGCCGCCAGATGCAAGGGCTGATCGCGAGTCAGTTGATCCAGCAACTCGGACGACAGCACGGGGCGGAACTTGATCGCCTGGCTCGCCGAGGTCGGTGTCGCCACCACGCTGTAGCGTCCCGCCAAGGTGTTTCTCAGCGGCAACGAACATCCGTCCTCGGCGTAGCAGCTACTGCTGTACAAGGTCGTGCCGCTCGGACTGTAGACGGCGATATTGAAGTAACTGCCCGAACTCACCGCGATGTCGGTGATCCCCAGCCCCAGATTCTGGCCGGCCTGGGTGTCGATGGAGAAATGCACGCCCTGCCCTGCGGGCGCCTGGTAGCTGCCACCTGCGCCGTCCAGTTCGACATTGCCGTCCTGTCCCGTGGAGAGTTTCAACCGGGCCGACCACAACGCGCCGCCCGCCGGATCGACGAACACCCGATAGCTACCCGTCTCCGGGAGATTGGGCAGGGCCAGAATGACGTTGCCGCTGGCCGTCACGTTCTTCCACAACGCGCCGTTCGGCCGATACACCGCATAAACCACGTCGCGGCCTGTCGGCCTGGTCGCAGCGTCAGCGACGAGCAAAGCCAGGCTCTCGCCGGCTGTCCCAGCGAACGTCAGGCGCGCATTCTGGGCATAGCGCGAGATGTCCACGGAGCTCAATGCATCCTTCTGCAGGAAGCCGGCGACCTCCGTGGATAGGGTCGCCTTGAACGCAATGCTCTGGGAGCCAGATTGCGGACTCACGGTCACGCCATAGTTGCCCGCGGCGAGGTTGAGCAGATTGAAGGCGCAGCCATTGGCGGCATAGCAGGTCGCGGTCGTGAGCGTGGAACCGTTGGGATTGGCGATCTTGACGTTGACGTAGGTCCCGCTGCTCAGGTTCAGATCGCCGATGCCCAATCCCAGGTTCTGCGAGGCCGCTGCGCTGAAGCTGAAGAACACGCTTTGACCGGCGGCAGCGCTGTACTCGCCGCTGCTGCCGTCAAGTTGCAGCCCACCCGCACTCCCGGTCGTCACCAGCACCTTGGCGGCCACGGTGGCGCCATAGCGCGGATCCACGAACAGTCGGTAAGTCCCGGCGATAGGCGTATTCATCGTCAGGGTGCCCGAGCCAGACACCGCCATCGACGACAACGCCGTGCCATCGGGTCGGTACACGCGGTAGTACACCACGCCGTTCGTCGGCGTCGTGGTCTGCTCCGACACCTGCAGTGCCAATGCGTCGCCGGCACCCGCCTGGAACGACAGCATTGCGTTCTGCCCGCGCCGGCCGATGCCGACCTGGCTGACCGCATCCCGCGTCAAGGAAAGCGCTAGGTCGGTGGACAGGGTCGCCTTGAAGCGCATCGTCTGCGTCGTCGTGGCAGGGGCGACCAGAACGCCATAACGTCCCGCCGCCTGTTCCGGCAGATTCACATCACATCCGTCGTTGGCCACCTCGCAGGCGGCACCGGCCATCGGCGTACCTGAAGGGCCATAGATCGTGACGTTGAGCGGGCCGCTTTCGTTGGACTGCAGCTCGCTGATGCCGAGCCCCAGGCTCTGCCCGGCGGTCGCGGTAAAGGTGAAGTACACGCTGTCGCCCGGCAGTTGCGTTGCGAATGCGCTGGTGGCGCCATCGATCCCACCACCGTCACCACTTGCGTCTCCGGTGCTGAGCCGCGTCTGCAACCGCACGGTTTCTCCGAATCCGGGATCCACCAGCACCTGATAGGTACCACTGGTCTTCGCCGTCACGTAGGTGGTACCTGCGGCGCGCACCGCCATCGAGGCAACACTGGTGCCGTCAGGCGCGTAAACGCGATAGTAAACATCGCGGCCAGCGGGCGCGGTGGTCTGGCCGGCGACTTGCAACGCGAACGCCTCGCCCGCCGCGGCCTCGAACGACAAACGCAGATTCTGGCCTCTACGCTGTGTCTCCACGACCACATCCTGGTCCTTCGGCAACGCCTGCACCAGATCCGATGAGAGCAACAGATTCAGGCGCATTGTGCGTGCGCCGCTCGTACCGGGCGTCAGCAGCACCTGATACACGCCGGTCCTGGGCGCGGCAATGTTCAGTGCGCAACCGTTGTTGGCCTGATTGCAGTACTGATAGCCCAGATTGACGCCGTCGGCGTCGAAGACCTGCGCCAAAGCTGTTCCCCACCCGCTGCCGACCGGCGACTGCTCGGTCAGCGCCAGGCCCAGCCTGCTCCCGGCCTGGGCCAGGAAGGTGTAGCGCTTCGATTGCGCGGCGATCGACGTGGCAACACTGGTCTCGGCGCCGTCCAGCGCAAGCCTCCCGGCATGCTCCACTCCCATCTTCCAGCTGGCGGAGGAACTACTGGGTGTGAGCAACAACAGATAGGTGCCGCCGACCTTCAACCGCGGCAGATGCAGGGTGGGCTGGTTCGCATTCACCAGTCCACTGGCGATCTCCACGTTATCGGTGCCGAACACCAGGTAGTTCAACGTCGTGGACCCCAGCGACTGAAACTGAGCGCTGAGGTAATCGCCGGCCATGCCGGTGAACAGGACCGCGGCAGACCCACCCGCGTTGGCGACTGCGACGTCGACGGCGGCGGCGTCCAGGGTCAGGCGCGTGACGCTGGCGATGCCGACGGACGACACACTGCTTGGCACCACCAGCACATCCTGGCTGCTGGTGGCGCTGCCGTAGGGCGTGGTCACGGTCACCGGCCCGCTGCCGCTCCTGCCCGGCACCGGAAAGACCAAGCGCGTGCCGGTGGCGCTCGACAGCACCGCGGTCTTGCGATCCAGCTTCGCCGTGGTCTGCCCGGCGACCGGGACCAGGTTCTGTCCGTCGACGGTGATCGCCGTACCGGCGCTGGCGATCAACGGCGATATGCCGGTGATGGTCGGCTGACGTAGGTTGGCATCGACCACGAATTGCTGCGCACTGCTCGCGCTCTGCCCAGCCACGGTGACGGAGATCGGGCCGGTACTGGCGTTGGCAGGCACGAGCACGGTCAACTCGCGTGCGCTGGCAGCCACCACCGTGGCCGCCTGCCCATTGAAAGCCACGCTGTTGGAGGACGCAGCAGTGGAAAATCCCTGCCCCTGGATCAGCACGCGATCGCCCGCCGCACCGCGCCCCGGACTGAAGCCCAGCACCGCCAGGGTTCCGCTGGAGACGCGTTCGACGGCGACGATATTGCCCATCGTGTCGTAGCGATAGCGGGCACTGGCACCGGCATCGTTGCTGACCGCGACCAGACGCCCCTGCGCGTCGTAGACGTAGGAGGTGGCGCCAGACGTGCAGGCCAGAAGGGTCAGCAACATGACCGCCACCGTTCTGCCCACGATGCGCCGCCAACCGCACGCGGGCACCTGCGCCGCCCGCTTCAGCAAACCCACGACCGAGCCCATCCCTGCGCCGCGACGTTCCATGCTCTCATCCCTGAAGACTGGCCACGATGGCCGGCTGTCCGTATGCTGACCTTGCTTCGTGCATTCAGCCTGGATATAGATATCCGACAGTGGGGACAGGAGTCAACAGCGTCATGCCAAGGAACTGGCGTCATCACATCGTCATCTGCATGCGCCTGTGGTCGGCCGCCCTCGTCCTGGTGCTGACTGGGTGTGGTGGTGGCCAGCACGACACAGCGGCGGCGCGCATCACGCTGGGCCAGGCGCTGTTCCACGACACGCGGCTCAGCGCGGATGGCAAGACCAGTTGCGCAAGTTGCCATCGCGCCGAGTTGGCCTATACCGACGGTGCCGCGGTGTCGACCGGGACGGGCGGCCAACACGGCACACGCAACGCGCCCAGCCTGCTAGACAGCCGCTTCATGACCCACTTTTTCTGGGACGGACGCGCAGCGACACTGGAAGAGGCGGTCCTGCAACCATTGACCAACCCGCGCGAGATGGGCCTGACCGATCGGCAGGCCGTGCTGGCCCACCTCGCCCGCGACCCGCGCTACGCGTCACTGTTGCATGCAGCCTCCGGCGAGGACGGCGGCGACATCCAGGTCGTGGCCGCCGCGCTCGCCGCCTACATCCGCGCGTTGCCGGCACCGCCCACGCGCTACGAGACGTACCGGACGACACATGGCGCGCAAGCATCGCTGAGCGAAGACGAACGCGAGGGATTGGCGCTGTTTTCCGGCAAGGCCGGTTGCATCGATTGCCACCGGCTGGACGGCACGCCTGCGACCACGAGCGATCAGCGCTTCCATCACGCCGGCATCGGTTTCAACCAGGTCGCTGGCAACGTCGCCGCCCTGCTCGACGTACTGGAGCGACAGAAACGCGAAGGCCGGAGCCTGGGCGATTCCATCCTCTCCGACGTGCGCGTAGCCGAACTGGGCCGCTTTGCGGTGACGCGGGCGCCGCAGGATCTGGGTGCCTTCCGCACCCCGTCGCTACGGACGGTCGCCGATACCGCGCCCTACATGCACGACGGCAGCATCGCCGATCTGCCGGCGGCGGTGGAACACGAGGTCTACTATCGCAACCTCGCCCGCAATCGACCGATCAGCCTGACCGCGGAGGAGAAGCACAAGCTGGTGCTGTTCCTGCAAGCGCTGTCCAGTACGGGCGCCGCGCCGCGCTAGGAGCCCGTACGCGGCGCGCTGCTCACCGGGTCCATCACGTCGACGTCCTGCTGCGAGGCGAGCTTGCCATCGAGCGTCACCTCCAGCATGTAACGCCCCGGAGGCCAGCCGGCCGCGTTGTCGAAACGCAGCGACTGGACCTGATCGGAGCGGGTCATGGCGCGCTCCACCAGCCCGACCTGGCGACCGTTGCGCAGATCCAGCAAGCGCGCTTTCAGGATCTGTCCCTGGGCAGCGCCGCGCAGGGCCACGTTGACCGGGATCGGCGCATCGCTGGTCTGCGGCACAGGCCTTCCGTCGCGCATCGTGCCGATCCGGACCTCGACGACGTGCAGCGGTTGCGCCGCCGTGGCCGGATTCTGCTCCGGCGCCTGCCGCTGGCACGCTCCCAGGCTCAGCATCGCCGGCAGCAACATCCAACACCCCATCCTTTTCGCTTTCATCATCCCTGCTTCCTTCCTGGATCGGAGATTGCCATTGCGATGCACGCCCGCAGGCTGCATCGTTCCTCGCGAACGCACGGCGGCGAACGGCCCCGTGCGCTTCGCTTCGCCTCAGCCCTGCAACCGCCCCAACACCGCGCGCGTCACCGGGTCGGCGACCTCGGTGGACTGGCCCTGCAGCGCCGGCAGCAACTGGCTGGCCAGCTGCTTGCCCAGTTCGACGCCGAACTGGTCGAAGGCGTTGATGCCCCAGACCACCGACTGCACGTACACGCTGTGCTCGTACATCGCGATCAGCGCGCCCAGCGCCTGCGGGGTCAGCGCGTCGAGCAGGATCAGCGTGCTCGGGCGGCCGCCCGGGTAGTCGCGGGCCGGATCGTCGCTGCCCTGCCCGTTCGCCAGCGCTTCGGTCTGCGCCAGCAGGTTGGCCAGCAGCGCCTGGTGGTTGACCGTGTACGGGTCGTCGCTGCGGATGCAGCCGATGAAATCGGCCGGCACGATGCTGGTGCCCTGGTGCAGCGCCTGGAAGAAGCTGTGCTGCACGTCGGTGCCGGCGCCACCCCACCACACCGGCACGGTGTCGGCCTCGACCGGGCTGCCGTCCAGGCGCACGCGCTTGCCCAGGCTCTCCATCACCAGCTGCTGCAGGTAGGCCGGCAGCAGTGCCAGGCGCTGGTCGTAGGTCATCACCGCCTGCGTCGCGTAGCCGAGCAGGTTGCGGTTCCACAGCGTGGTCAGGCCATGCAGCACGGCCACGTTGCGCTCCAGCGGCGCATTCAGGGCGTGGTCGTCGAACTGCGCGGCGCCCTCCAGCAATTGCTCGAAGGCATCGGCGCCGATCGCCAGCGCGATCGGGAAGCCCACCGCCGACCACAGCGAATAGCGGCCACCGACCCAGTCCCACATCGGCAGCACGCGGCCGGCGGCGATGTCGAAGGCCTTGGCGGCGCGCTCGGGGTTGGCGCTGACCGCGTACAAGCGCTCGCTGCCGCCCAGCCAGTCGCGCAGGATCTGGCCGTTGAGCAGGGTTTCCTGGGTGCCGAAGGTCTTGGAGATCAGCACGCCGGCGGTGCGCGCCGGATCCAGCGTGGCCAGGGTGCGCTGCATCGCCGCGCCGTCCACGTTGGAGACGAAGTGCACGCGGAAGCGCGCGCCGGTGACCGGACGCAGCGCGTCGGCGACCAGGCGCGGGCCCAGATCGGAGCCGCCGATGCCGACGCTGACGATGTCGGTGACCTCGGTCTGCGCCAGTGCGTCGATCAGCGCACGCATGCGCTGCTGCACCTCGCGCGCGCTGGCGTGGGCCTGGCTGGCCACCGGTGCGTCGGTGAGGTCGCCGCGCAGCGCGGTGTGCAGTGCGGCGCGGCCTTCGGTGACGTTGACCGTCTCGCCGCGGAACAGGCGCTGGAAGGCGCCGGCCAGGTCGTGTTCGGCGGCCAGCGCGAGCAGCGCGTCGAGCGCGGCGCGGTCGTACTTCTGCCGCGCGAAATTGAAGTACAGCGGTCCGACCTGCAGCGCCAACGTCTCGGCACGGCCGGATTCGGCCGCCAGCAGGTCGGGAAGGCGCGCCCCGCGCAGGCGCTGGGCGTGGGAATGCAGTGCGTCGAAACCGGTGGACTGTGTCATGCGGCCTGCTTTGGGATGCTGTGGTTGGTGTGGGTGATCTGATTGTTGCCGTCCACATAGACCAGGGTCGGCTGGAAACGCGCGGCTTCCTCTTCGCTCATGCCGGCGAAGGCGGCGATGATGATCAGGTCGCCGACCTGCACGTGGCGCGCGGCGCCGCCGTTGAGCGAGATGATGCCGCTGCCCTCGTCGGCGCGGATCGCGTAGGTGCTGAACCGCGCGCCGTTGGTCACGTCCCAGATGTGCACCTGCTCGAACTCGCGGATGCCGGTCGCGTCCAGCAGCAGCCCGTCGATGGCGATCGAGCCTTCGTAGTTCAGCTCGGAATGGGTGACGGTGGCGCGGTGGATCTTGGTCTTCAACAGGCTCAGTTGCATGGCACGGGACTGCGGTCAGGAAAGACGCGCAGTTTAGCAGCCGAGGGGTGAAACGGCGGTGGCAGGCGGCGCCCGCCGTAAGCGTCGTAGGAGCGGCTTTAGCCGCGACCGGGCCTTCATCGGTCAGGCCCGGTCGCGGCTAAAGCCGCTCCTACGACGGGATCAGGCGACCGCCCTCAGAATTCCAGGTTGTCGATCAGGCGGGTGCGGCCCAGGCGCGCGGCGATCAGCGCCACGCGCGGGCCGGTGCCGTCCTGCGGCTCGCTCAGGTCGGGCGTGCGCAGCACGCTGTAGTCGACCTCGAAGCCGGCCGCCTGCAGCTGCGCGGTCGCCGCCGCCTCCACCTCGGCGCGCGGGCGCCCGGCCAGGTGGGCCTCGCGCATCGCCAGCAAGGTGCGGTGGATATGCGTGGCACGCGGCCGCTCTTCGGCCGACAGGTACTGGTTGCGCGAACTCATCGCCAGGCCATCGGCCTCGCGCACGATGCCGCCGCCCAGGATCTCGATCGGGAATGCCAGGTCGGCCACCATCTGCCGGATCACCGCCAGCTGCTGGTAATCCTTCTTGCCGAACGCGGCCAGATCCGGCTGCACCTGGTTGAACAGGCGCGCCACCACGGTGCACACGCCATCGAAATGGCCAGGCCGGCAGGCGCCTTCCAGCACCTCGCTGACGCCCGGTGTGTGCATGCGCAGCGCCAGCTCCACGCCCAGCGGATACATGCTTTCCACCGTCGGCAGCCACAGCACGTCGCAGCCGGCGCCCTCCAGGCCGCTGGTGTCGGCTTCCGGGGTGCGCGGGTAGCGGGTGAAGTCCTCGTTCGGGCCGAACTGGGTCGGGTTGACGAACACGCTGGACACCACGCGGTCGGCGTACTGCCGCGCCAGCATCACCAGCGAGAAATGTCCGGCGTGCAGGTTGCCCATGGTCGGCACGAAGGCCACGCGCAGGCCCTGCCGCTTCCAGCCGGAAACGATGGCGCGCAGTCGCGCCAGGTCGGTGACGGTCTCGATCATTTGGCGTAGGCGTGTTCGGCGTCGGGGAAGGTGCCGGCGCGGACCGCGTCGGCGTAGGCGCGGGCGGCGCCGGCGATGGAGCCGCCTTCGGCCAGGAAATCCTTGACGAAGCGCGGGCGGCGGTGGCCGCTGTCCAGGCCGAGGAAGTCGTGCATCACCAGCACCTGGCCGTCGCACTCGGGGCCGGCGCCGATGCCGATGGTGGGGATCGCGATCTCGGCGGTGATGCGCGCGGCCAGCGGCGACGGCACGCATTCCAGCACCAGCAGCGCGGCCCCGGCCGCGGCGACCGCCTTGGCGTCGGCCAGCAATTTGGCCGCGGCGGCCTCTTCGCGGCCCTGGATCTTGTAGCCGCCGAAGGTCAGCACCGATTGCGGGGTCAGGCCCAGGTGCGAGCACACCGGGATGTCGCGTTCGCTGAGGAAGCGGATCACCTCCAGCTTGTGGCCGGCGCCCTCGAGCTTGACCATCTCCGCGCCGGCCTGCAGCAGCCTGGTCGACGCGTCCAGCGCGCGCTCGGGCGTGGCATCGGACTGGAACGGCAGGTCGGCCACCAGCAGCGCGCGCTGCAGCACCCGCGCCACCGCGGCGGTGTGGTAGACGATGTCGTCCACGCTCACCGGCAGGGTCGAGTCGTGGCCCTGCACCACCATGCCCAGCGAATCGCCGATCAGGATCAGGTCCACGCCATTGGCGTCGAAGGTTCGCGCGAAGCCGGCGTCGTAGGCGGTCAGCATCACCAGCTTCTGCTGGCGGCGCTTGGCCTCGGCCAGGGCGGGAACGGTCCAGGGCTTGCTGTCGGCGTGACTGCTCATAAGCTCATGTGCTGCGGTAATGAGCCGAGCATTATCTACCGATTGGCACGATCCCGCCGGTTTCGATGCGGTCGCGTGCGTCACGCACCGTTCCATGGCCCGGAATCGCCGCGTCCGCGGCGATCTCGGCCAGCGGCAGCAGCACGAACGCACGCTGGTGCAGGAACGGGTGCGGCACCTGCAGCCCCGGCAGATCGATCACCGCCTCGGCATACAGCAGCAGGTCCAGGTCCAGGGTGCGCGGGCCCCAACGCTCGCCGGGCAGGCGCTGGCGGCCGTGGCGGTGCTCCAGGTCCAGCAGCGCCTGCAGCAGCTCCGGCGCCGGCAGCGTGGTGCTCACCAGCGCCGCGGCGTTGATGAAGTCCGGCTGGTCCTCGCGGCCCCAGGCCGGGCTGCGGTACAGCTGCGAGGCACGCAGCAGGCGGGTCTGCGGCAGCGTGTCGAGCGCGGCCAGGGCCGCGCGCAGGGTCGCCGCGGCGTCGCCAAGGTTGCCGCCCAGGCCGATGCAGGCCTGGACCGGCGCCGGTGTCGCGGCGCTCACTCGACGGGCGTGGCGGCGTCCGGGCGGCGGCGCCGGCGCCGGCGGCGCTTGGGGGTCTCTTCGCTGTCGGCCGGCGGCGCGAACGCCAGCTCGTCGCCGGCGTAGTCCACCTCCGGATCGAAGCCGCGCGGCGGCGGCGCGTAGCCGGGCTGCTGCTGCAGTTCACGCCAGTAGGCGATGTCGGCCGCATGCTCGTCCGACGCGGACTGGCGCACGATCAGGAAATCGAACGCGGCGCGGAAGCGCGGATGCGACAGCGTGCGCACCACCCGCTTGCGCTGGCGCGAGGTGAAGCGCGACTGCAGCAGCCAGATCTCCTGCATCGGCAGCGAGAAGCGCCGCGGCAGCGCCACGGTGCTCAGCTGGTGCAGGGTCACCCGGTCGGCGGCGCGGCGTTGCGCCTCCTCCATCTGCATGCCCTGCTTCTGCAGGGTCATCAGCGCGCGGCAGTAGGCCGGCCACAACAGCAGCGCGAACAGGAACGCCGGCGACACCGGCTCGTCGTTGGCGACACGGTTGTCGGTGTTGCGCAGGCCCTCGATCAGCATCCGCCGCAGCGCGCCGCTGCGGTTGGAGCGCAGCGCCGCCGCGCTCTCCGGGAACAGCGCGGCGAGCAGACCGTGCCGCTCCAGCCCCTCGAAGCTGGCCACGCCGTGGCCAGACAGGAACAGCTTGAGCACTTCCTCGAACAACCGCGCCGGCGCGGCCTCGGCCAGCAGCCCGGCCAGGCGCGGGATCGGCTCGGCGGTGCCGGCCTCGATCTCGAAGCCGAGCTTGGCCGCCAGGCGCACCGCGCGCAGCATGCGCACCGGGTCCTCGCGGTAGCGCTGCTCGGGGTCGCCGATCAGCTTCATCAGCCGCGCCTGCACGTCCTCGAAGCCGCCGGTGTAGTCGCGCACCGAGAAGTCCTCGATGGCGTAGTACAAGGCGTTGCAGGTGAAGTCGCGGCGCACCGCATCGTCCTCGATGCTGCCGTAGACGTTGTCGCGGACCAGGCGGCCGTTGTCCACCTCGCGGTCGCCGCTGCCGTCGTCGACGTTGGCGCGGAAGGTGGCGACCTCGATGATCTCGCGGCCGTAGACCACGTGCGCCAGGCGGAAGCGGCGGCCGATCAGGCGGCAGTTGCGGAACAACTGCTTGACCTGCTCGGGGGTGGCGTCGGTGGCGACGTCGAAGTCCTTGGGCTGGACCTGGACCAGCAGGTCGCGGACCGCGCCGCCGACCAGGTACGCGCCGAAGCCGGCCTCGCGCAGCCGGTACAGTACGCGCAGGGCGTTGGGGCTGATGTCCTTGCGCGAAATGGGGTGCTGGTCGCGCGGGATCGCGCGCAGGGTGAATGGCGATGGAACTGGCGGATTGATGATGGCGCTTCCGTATCGGGTTGCGGGATTGCCGAAGGGCGGCGAGACCCATATACTAGCGCGCTGCAATCGACGCGACCAACGCTCCCTTCGTCTAGTGGTTAGGACGTGGCCCTCTCAAGGCTAAAACAGGGGTTCGAGTCCCCTAGGGAGCGCCATCCTCGCCTCGCCTGCAGCGCGACACAGCAAAAACCCCGCCTTGGCGGGGTTTTTTGCGTTTCGGCGCCGGCTGCGGCCCGACGCGCCTCATTCCTGGTTGCGCGGGCGTCGATCGCCCTCGGCCAGACGGCTGCAGACGCCGGAGCGCCGATCCAAGCCTACCCGGAACGCCGAGGCGGCCCGGGCGACGTGCGCGATCCGGTCGGCATCGGTGCGCACGTGCCGACCACCCGCAGCTCGCGGTCAGGCCTGCGCCAAGCCAGGGGCGGCCTCTCCGGCCATGACGGCCACCGGCGCCGATGCGGTCTCCGCCACCGCATCGTGCGCATGCAGGCTCTCCAGATGCCGCACCTGGACCTGCACCTCGGCGTAGCGCGCGCCCAGCGCCTGTTGCAGGCGCCGCGCGGCGTCTTCCACGTACATCAGGTTCTCGCCATTGCGGCGCGCGAACGCCTGTTCGTCGGCACGCCGCACCGCCGCCTGCACCGGCGTGGCCAGGGCCTGCTCGGCCAGCGCGATCACGCCCTCCGCGTCGAAGCGCACCGCGCGCGCCGACACACCGACCCGGACCGAGGCCACGCTGCGCTGGCTATGCGGGGTGGCGTGACTGCCGTGCCGGAGCAGCCAGTCCGCCACCGACTCCCGCGACAGCGAGGCCCGTTCCGGGTGCTGCTGCACGAAGGCCTCGCTGAGCAGTTGCCGCGCCAGCGCCGCCGAACACGGGCAGGTCGAGGAATACAGCAGATCCACGCCGAGTCCGAGCCGGACCACGCCGCCACGCAGCTCGGCGTCGACCCGCAGCGGATACGCCCGCCATCCGGCCAGCCCCGGGCTGCGCAGTGCCGGGCTGCGACGCAGCAGCTCCAGCCGCAGCGACACCCGCGCCGCGGTCGAGGCGCAGTCGGCGTGGCTATGCACCATCGCCCGCAGCAACTGCGACAGCCGCGACGGCGACAGCGGCTGCTGCGCGCACTCGTCGAGCAGGCGGTACAGCCGCGACATATGAATGCCCTTGACCTGCGCCGACGGCAGGTCGACGGCGAGCGCGGCCTGCGCCGGCACGGGTGCCGCAGGCGCGCCCTCGCCCATTTCCAGATAGACCGGCAGCGCGATGCCGTCCATGCCCACCCAGTTCAGGGGTGCGGCGATCTGCGAAGGTTCGTCGGCGGCGACATCGGGCAATGGCGATGGGATCTGCAAGTTCATCGGATCGACGGGAGCGGCAAGGGAGCGAGGAAAGGTATGGAGCCAAGTTGCAATTGTTATAAAGTAACATAATCAGCGCTCATCGACAGGAGCGCTCATGGCGCACCTCAGCCGTCAGCGGCGCCAAGTCTTTTCGTCGGGCCGATGCAGGCCACCGTGTTCGGCCGGGTAGCGTGGACCTGCTCGCACGGCTTGCCCCGTACCCTCATCCGCTCCTACGGGGCACCTTCCCCCGAAAAGCGGGCCATGGCCCCGGCGGGAGAAGGGAAAGGCAAAGCCCCTCTCCCACCGGGAGAGGGGTTGGGGTGAGGGTACGGCGAGTGCAGCACCCTCGCCGATCTGGCAATGCCTTCAGCCGCTCGCTGCAGACACACCGATCCAGAGATGGCACGCGCGCCGCATGCGCGTGCGTATCGGCATCACCCCTGCATCTGCTCCAGTTCCTTGCCCTTGGTCTCGTACACGTAGCGCAGCACGAAGAACACCGACAGGAACGCGGCCACGGTGTAGATGCCGTAGGCACCGGCCAGGCCGATGCTGCCGAGCAGGACCGGGAAGGTCACGGTGATGGCGAAGTTGGACATCCACTGCGCCGCACCGGCCACCGCCAGGCCGGAGCCGCGGATCTGGTTGGGGAACATCTCGCCCAGCATCACCCACATCACCGGGCCCCAGGACATGTTGAAGAAGACCACGTAGACGTTGGCGGCGATCAACGCCAGCCGGCCCATGCCCGGCGACAAGGCCAGCTTGCCGGCCGCATCCAGCGAGGCACTGGCGAAGGCGATGGTCACCAGCGCCAGCGACACCGCCATGCCGGCCGAGCCGATCCACAACAGCGGCTTGCGCCCGACCCGGTCGATCAACACCACGGTAATCAGGCAGGCACCGATGCTCAACGCACCGGACAGCACGTTGATCAACAACGCATCGCTCTCGGAGAAACCCACCGCCTGCCACAGCACCGCGCCGTAGTAGAACACCACGTTGATGCCGACCAGTTGCTGGAAGGTGGCCAGGCCGATGCCGATCCACACGATCGGGCGGATCTTGCCGGTGACCTTGATGACCAGGTCCGACAACCGCGGCGTGTGCTGGTCGGCCGAGAGCGAGGCGGAGATTTCGGTCAGCTTGGTCTGCGCCGTGCCAGCGCCGTACAGCCGGGTCAGCACCGCCAGCGCCTGCTCGCGGCGGCCCCGTGCCACCAGGAAGCGCGGGCTCTCCGGAATCGCCAGCAACAGCAGCAGGAACGCGGTGGACGGCAGCGCCTGCATCCAGAACATCCAGCGCCAGGCCGGCTGGCCCAGCCACAGCGCCTCGGTGGACGCGCCGGCGGCCTTGGCCAGCAGATAGTTGCTGAGGAAGGCGCAGAACAGCCCGCCGATGATGGCGATCTGCTGCACCGTGGCCAGGCGCCCGCGGTAGCGCGCCGAGGCGACCTCGGCGATGTAGGCCGGCGACATCACGCTGGCCGCGCCCACCGCGAAACCGCCCATCATCCGCGCCAGCACGAACACCGCCGAGTTGTGCGCCGCACCGGCGCCCAGCGCCGACAGCAGGAACAGCGCCGCCGAGACGATCAGCACGGTGCGCCGGCCCCAGCGATCGGCCAGCGAACCGGCCAGGAACGCACCGATCGCGCAGCCCAGCAGCATCGAGGCGACCTCGAAGCCAGTGCCGGCGGAACTGGACTGGAAGGTCTGCTTGAGGCCATCGACGGTACCGTTGATGACACCGCTGTCGAAGCCGAACAGGAAGCCGCCGATGGTGGCGACGCAACTGATCAGGATGATGAGGCGGGTGTTCTCGCCGGCGTCGGCGTGGCGATCGATCGGAACACTGGACATGGGTTCACCTGGTGGCGTGCAAGAGGGAGACGGCCGGCGCGCGGGAAGCAGCATGCGCGGCGGCGGCACCGGGCCGCCGCCGCGCACCGGTTCAGCGCAGCAGGTACTGGTTGATCAGGTTCTCGTAGGCTTCCTGGCGGCCGCTGCGCTGGGTCGGCTCGCCGGCCTGCGCGGCATGCGTGGCGAGGTCGGCCAGCGTGCTCTTGCCGGCGGCGAAGGCCGCGCCGGCGCCGCTGTCGAAGCTGGCGTAGCGCTCGCGGCGCCACTGCTCCAGCGGCGAGGCGGTGAGCAGCGCGTGGGCGACTTCGAGGCCGCGCGCGAACGCGTCCATGCCGCCGATGTGGGCGATGAACAGGTCCTGCGGATCGGACGACTCGCGGCGCACCTTGGCGTCGAAGTTGAGCCCGCCCGGGGCCAGCCCGCCCTGCCGCAGCACCACCAGCATCGCGCCCACGGTGTCGTACAGGTCGACCGGGAACTGGTCGGTGTCCCAGCCGTTCTGCGGATTGCCGCGGTTGGCGTCGATGCTGCCGAGCAGGCCGGCGTCGCTGGCCACCTGCAGGTCGTGCTCGAAGCTGTGCCCGGACAGGGTGGCGTGGTTGGCCTCGATGTTGAGCTTGAAATCCTTGTCCAACCCATGCTGGCGCAGGAAGCCGACCACGGTGGCGCTGTCGAAGTCGTACTGGTGCTTCATCGGCTCCATCGGCTTGGGCTCGATCAGGAAATTGCCCTTGAAGCCGATGCTGCGGCCGTAGTCGCGGGCCAGGGTCAGGAACCGCGCCAGGTGTTCCTGCTCGCGCCGCATCTGCGTGTTGTGCAGGCAGGCATAACCTTCGCGGCCGCCCCAGAACACGTAGTTCTCGCCGCCCAGTTCCACGGTCGCCTCCAGCGCCGCCTTGACCTGCACCGCTGCGCGCGCGACCACGTCGAAGTCCGGGTTGGTCGCCGCGCCGTTCATGTAGCGCGGGTGCGAGAACAGGTTGGCGGTGCCCCACAGCAGCTTGACCCCGGTGTCGGCCTGGCGCTGCCTGGCGATGCCGACCATGTGCTTTAGATTTTTTTCGTACTGGCCGACGTCCTCGGCGTCCGGCGCCAGGTCCACGTCGTGGAAGCAGTAGTAAGGCACGCCGAGCTTGGTGAAGAACTCGAACGCCGCATCGGCCTTGGCCTCGGCGCGCCCCAGCGCATCGCTGCCGGCATCCCAGGGATAGGCCCGCGTGCCCGGCCCGAACGGATCGGCGCCGTTGCCGCAGAAGCTGTGCCAGTAGGCCACGGCGAAGCGCAGGTGCTCGGCCATGGTCTTGTCCCCGATGCGCTTGCCGGCGTCGTAGACCTTGAACGCCAGCGGATTGTCCGAGGCCTTGCCTTCGAACGGGATGCGACCGATGCCCGGGAAGTATTCCTTGGCGCCGGTGTAGACGGAAGTGCTCATCACGAAGTCCTGGTGCGTTGCGGGGGAAAGGGAATCACGCGGCGTACAGCGGGCCGATGGCCTGCAGATGCCGCTGGAAGCTCTGGTAGTGCGCCTGGTACTGCGCGCCGCGCTGCGCATCCGGCTGCGCCGAGCGCGTCGCGTCGTCCTGCTGGTGCTGCAGCACCACCTCGGCCAGGCTGGCGCGGTCGCCCTGCGCCCAGCCATCGGCCCACAGCGCCTGCAGCGCGGCACCGAACGCCGCGCCCTCGGCCTGCGCCGGCACGTGCACCGGCAAGCCGAACAGATCGGCGATGAGCTGGCGCCAGCCGGCGCTGTTGCTGCCGCCGCCGGTGAGGGAGATCGCATCGAACTGCAGCCCGGCATCGACGAAGGCATCGAAGCCGTTGCGCAGGCTGTAGCTGGCGCCCTCCATCGCCGCACGATAGAAATGCGCCGGCGTGGTGTTGTGCAGGTCCATGCCGGTCAGGCAGCCGCGCGCGGCCGGCAGGTTCGGGGTGCGTTCGCCGTTGAAGAACGGCAGCAGCACCAATCCGTCCGCACCGGGCGCGGTGGCGGCGAGCAAGGCCTCGCCCTGCCCGGTCTTGATGCCGAACAGGCGCGCGATGGTCTCGGTGGCGACGGTGCAGTTCATGGTGCAGATCAGCGGCAACCAGCCGCCGCTGGAGGAGCAGAACGCGGCCCAGCGCGCCTCGGCATCGACTATCGGGCGCTCGGCATAGGCGAACAGCGTGCCCGAGGTGCCCAGGCTCATGCTCAGTCGCCCCGGCACGACGTTGCCGGTGCCGATCGCCGCCATCATGTTGTCGCCGCCGCCGGTGGCCACGCGCACCTCGCGCGGCAGGCCCAGCGTCTGCGCCGCGGCGGCGGACAGGACGAAACTGGTCTCGGTCGGCACCAGCGGCGGCAGCGCCGCGGCCAGGTCGCGCTGCGGATCGATCGCCTGCAGCAGCGGCGCCGACCACTGCCGGGTGCGCACGTCCAGCCAACCGCTGCCGGAGGCGTCGCCGACCTCGGCGTAGCGCTCGCCGGTGAGCCAGAAATTGACGTAGTCGTGCGGCAGCAGCACCGTCGCCATCGCCGCGTAGGCATCGGGACGATGCTTGCGCGTCCACGGCAGCTTGGAGGCGGTGTAGCCGGCCAGGATCGGATTGCCGGCCAGCTCCACGCAGCGCTGGGCGCCGCCGACCGCCGCCATGATCTCCTCGCACTCGCGCTGGGTGCTGGTGTCGCACCACAGCTTCACCGGCGCGGTGACCTGGCCCTGCGCGTCCAGCGGCACGAAGCCGTGCTGCTGCCCGGACACCGCGATGGCCCGCACCTGCGCCCGCTGTTCGGCGCTCAGCGCGGCGAAGCAGGCGACGATGCCGTCGATCCACCACTGCGCCTGCTGCTCGCGGGTGCCGTCGTCGCGGCTGATCAGCTCCAGCACGTGGCCGTGGGTGGCCACCACCTGCCGGCTGTCGGCATCGTAGGCGAGCAGCTTGACGCTCTGCGTCCCCACGTCCAGACCGATGTACAGACTCATTGCCCTACCCGCCACATCGTACGCACACCCAGTTCCATCATCGCTCCAGGAGAAAGGCCGGCGTGCGGGGACCACCCGCCGTCCCGCCGAGTGTAGTGCGCACCGCACGCATCACGCAGCGGCGCATGATGACGCTGGGCGCCGCGCGCTGCCAGCACCGCCCGCGTGATGGGGAACGCACGCCCTGGATCCGGCCGCCCCGCAGCCAATTCGCGGTCAACGCATGCAAAAGCAAGACACGCATCGAGCCAACGGCTGTCACTGCATGCAGTAATGACCCGTCGCATGCGCGACACGACGGCGACTGGTGCGGTCTCGCCTCTGCACAGGATGTGTCTACACACGGCACCGTGTTGATGCGCCGCAACAAACATATGAGCAAATTCTGCTGCCGCGTCTCTCTGTCCATACGGGCCACGCTCGTGCACGCAGCCCACTGCGATGATGGCGACGCAAGTAGGCTGGCCCTCGCCTCGCCGGCCTGGCGCCACACTCATCCGGCGCCGGCCACACCGGCACGACCGGCGCTGACGTGCGGCACCTCGACGCTCTCGCCGCGGTAGTCCACCGTGGCGTCGGCCTTGGGTTCGAGCGCACCGGCATCTTCGCGCGGGCCATCAACGAAGCGCACGTGGATGCTGCGCCGCGCCTGCATGCCCGGCCAGTGGCCCTCGCGCGCCCCGATGCGCAACACGCCCCTGGCCTGGTCCCACTGCAGCGGGATACGGCTGAACTCGCCCTGCTCGTAGCCGTAGCCGGTGCCGTCGTCTTCGTAGAGCGAGAAGCGGCCGTCGGCGCCGGTGTAGACCACCACGGTCAGCGGTGCATCCGGGGTCTGGTCGACGTACTGCTGCACGCGGATCATCGGCACGATGGCGCCGGCGCGCACGAACAGCGGCATGCGTTGTAGCGGCGCGGCGGCGTCGATCACCTGGCCACCGGCATAGCGAGCGCCACTGTTGAAGTCGATCCAGTCGGCGCCCGCCGGCAGGTACACCTTGCGCGAGGTTGCGCGGAAGCGGGCCACCGGCGCGACCAGGAAGGCCGGGCCGAACAGGTACTCGTCGTCGATGTCGGCGACCTTGGGGTCGTGCGGGAAGTCCATCGGCAGGCCGCGCATCATCACCCCGTCGTGGTGGTAGGTGTCGCCGGCGAGCGTGTAGATGTACGGCAGCAGCGCGTAGCGCAGGCGGCTGTAGTAGGCCATGCTGGCGTAGTACGGCGTGCCTTCCGGCGCGATGTTCCAGATCTCGCGGTACGGGAACTGGCCGTGCGAGCGGAACAGCGGCACGAACGCGCCAAACTGGAACCAGCGCGTGTTGAGCTCGCGCCACTCGCGCAGATGCGCCGGATCCTGGTTTTCGTAGCGCTTCTCCACCGCGAAGCCGCCGATGTCGAAGGTCCAGTTCGGCAGGCCCGACATCGACACGTTGACGCCGGCGGAGATCTGCTCGCGCATGTCCTCCCAGCGCGAGGCGATGTCGCCGCTCCACACCGCCACGGCGTTGCGCTGGATGCCGGCATAACCCTTGCGCGAAAGGATGAACACGCGCTTGCCATCGGCGGCGCGGTCGCCGGCGTAGACGCCGTGGGTGTGCGGCAACGGATAGGCATTGAAGAACTCGGTGGACGGCCCCAGCGCGGTCGGCGTGGTGCGCGCCTTGCGCTCGGCGATGTCCAGGTTGGAGTGCACGTCGGGTTCGTCGGCATCCAGCCACCAGGCATCGATGCCCTTGCGGTTGAGTTTTTCGTCGATCTGCCGCCAGTAGATCGCCTGCGCGTCGGCCGCGTACGGGTCGTAGAACGCGTTGGTGTAGCCCTTGCCGATCCAGTCCAGTTCGCCCACCTCGACATTGCGCCGGTAGATGTGCCCGGCCGCATCCAGTTCCTTGTAGTGGGCGGTGGCCGGGTAGAACTTCGGCCAGACCGAGATCATCAGCTGCGCGTGGCTGGCGTGCACCGTGTTGACCATGCCGTCCGGATCGGGGAAACGGCTGCGATCGAAGTCGTGCGAACCCCAGGCGTTCTCCGGCCAGTACGACCAGTCGAGCACGATGTTGTCGATCGGCAACTGCCGCCGGCGGTACTCCGCCAGCGCGCCGAGCAGTTCGTCCTGGGTCTTGTAGCGCTCGCGACTCTGCCAGAAGCCGTAGGCCCACTTCGGCAGCAACACGGCCTTGCCGGTCAGTTGCCGGTAGCCGGCGATGACCTGGTCGGCGTTGTCGCCGGCGACGACGTAGTAGTCGATCATCTGCCCTGCTTCGGACCACAGCGACAGGTCGCCGGCCTCGGCCGCCGGCAGCGGGTCGCGATGCAGCAGCGCGATGTAGCTCGGGTCGATCAGATCCCACTCGACCTTCAGCGTATGCCGCTGACCGGGCTGCAGCTGCAGCGCGAACTCATGGTGCCAGGGATTCCAGTTCTGCCGCCAGCGGTCGACCAGCAGCTTGCCATCGACCCACAACCGGGCGTACTCGCTGGCATACAGCGAAAAGGTGTGCGTGCCGCCGCGCTCGGCCTCGATCTGGCCTTCCCAGCGCACCTGGATGCGGCGCTTGTCGCCTGGCTTGGCCACTGCGGGAAACTTCGCCAGGTCCTTGATGTACTGGTAGTCGATCTCCGGCTCGCGACGCTCCAGCATCGGCGTGCCGTCGATCGCGTAGTGCGCGGTGAGCGCGCCGGGCTTGCCATGCGTGTCGTACAGGCGCAGCGTCGCCGGCAGCGGCTGCAACCCGCGCGGATCGCCGAAGCGGGTGATCGCGTTGTTGTCCCAAAGAATGCCGTAATTGCGACTGGAGACCAGAAACGGCACCGCCATGTCGAGATTGCTCTGCAGCAGTTCGATGTCGCGGCCTTTCTGGTTCATCCAGCCCTGCTGGTGCTGACCGAACCCGTAGAAGGCCTCGTCGGGCGGCGAGACGAAGCGCTGGCGCACGCTGAGGTAGTCGCGCCCTTCGACCTGCAGCGGCGCGAAGCTGCGCCCGCCCGCCACTTCCGCGAGCAAGGGCGTGCCGTGCGCATCGGTGAAGCCGACATGGCCGTCGACGGTGGAGACCTGCGCGGTCAGCCTGGGGGTCTTGAGCTGCACCGTCTCGCCGTGTCGTTCCAGCGTAAAGCCGGTGTCGCCCTGCACCGGCACCCGCATCAGGCTGGGGGTGCGCTGGAACGTGCCGGTCGGATCGGCACTAACCCGGACGATGCCGCGGTCGATCACCTGCAGGCGCACCGGCGCTGCGTCCTTGGCGCTGGGATGCACGGTGACGCCGTCGGCCTCGCGGGTCACCTGCTGCGCGGCGGCGGACGCGGTGGCAAGCACCAGCGACAGCAGCAACAGGCGTTGCAACGAGGGCGGCAGGTGACGGTTCGCGTTGTGCATGTTCACTCCCTTGGATGGTCACGCAACACGGCGCCGCTGGCGCCGCCGCGTCGTCAGTAGGTCGCCAGCGTGACGCGCAGCAATTGCGGCACGTCGGAGAAATTCAGCCCGTAATCGGTCTGGTCGCCGTTCCAGTTGCGCCGGAAGCGCCATTGCTCGCCGTCGTACACGCCCTCCTCGACCCGGTCGTAGAGCATGTTCGCGGTCGCCGCGCTGGCCGGATGCAGGGTCACCCGCGCGTGATGGGCGGTGACCAGGAAGGTGTCCGGACCGAGTTCGGCGATCAGCGCCGCGCCGATCGGCGCGGGATTGCCGGGCGGCTCGCCCTGGAACCAGAACTGCGGCACGCCATAGGTGATGGTGGCGCTCCAGCGCGCGTTGAGCGGCAGTTCCTGCACCGCCTGGCCTGGCGCCTCGGCGGTGCCGTGCAACTTGCCGGCGGCGGCAGCCTTGGCGAAGACACGCATGCCCATTCCCACCGCGCGGTACCCCAGCGCGAATGGCGCCAGCGTCTGCGCGTCCACGCGCTTGGCGCCGAGCGGAGAGTTGGAGTAGCCGCTGTAGTCGATGCCGAAGGTCGACCAGCCGATGCCGTCGTGGCCCAGCGCCGGATACAGGTAGCGCGCGTACTCGGGGCGGTTGCCGGTCTCGGCGACGAACAGTGCGTTGTCCGCCCGCGCATAGCGCTGCAGCACCGTGGTGTACAGCGGGTACTCGGGCATGTAGATGTCCGGCGCCAACAGATCGATGTGCGGCGCCGCCGCCTTCCACACGTCCAGCACGTTGTCGGTGGGGCCGCCGCTGGCGTACTGCCCCGGCTGGCCGGGATTGAACGGGCCGCGCAACGCCGCATTGACGTAGATCGGCAAGGGATACGCGGCCTTGCCCGCCTCGGCGACGCGGTCGATGAAGCACGCGATGTGCCAGGCGTGGAAGATCTCGTCGGCCTCGGCGCCGAAGACCTGCGCCCAACTGCCAGCCGGCTTGCCGAGCCGCTGCAGCAGCGCCTGTGGAACTGGCCCGTCGAACACGCGCTGCGCCATCGGCGAGAAGTCGCGCACGCTGCCATAGGTGCCCGGCTCGTTCTCGGCCTGCACCATGATCACGGTGCGCTGCGGATCGGCCTGGCGCAGATGGCGCATGAAGGCGACGAACGCTTTGCGATCGGCCTCCAGCGTGGCCGGCGCCAGCGGCGACAGCGAACCCAGGCGCCGGCCATCGCGCGCGACCACCCGCGGGAAGCGCGCATCGTCGGTCTTGACCCAGTGCGGCGCGTAGTTGGGGCCGTTGTTCTTCCAGGTGCCGAACCACAGCAGCACCAGCCGCACCCGCTGCGTGCGCGCCTGCGCCAGCAGCGTGTCGACGAAGGAAAAATCGAACCGCCCCTCTTCCGGCTCCACCTGTTCCCAGGCAATCGGCACCTGCACCGTGTTCGGCCCCAGCGCGCGAATCGCCGGCCACACCTGCGCCAGCGCCGCCGGATAATTGCTGGAATTGTTGACCTGCGCGCCGAGGATCAGGAATGGCGCGCCATCGACCAACAGTGCGTGGCGGCCGTCGCTGCTGACCAGGCGCGGGATCGGGATCTGCGCCGGCGCGGATGGCGCGGCGGTGGCGGCAGCAGCGCGCGCATGGGTCGGCGGTGCATCCGGCGCGGCCTGGCAGGCGGCCAGCTGCAACGACAGCAGGCACTGCAGCACCCATCCGCGGCGTACGACGCGCGGCTGCGGCCAGGTTCCTCGCATCAGGCGTGTACCCTGCCTCACCAGCTGTCGGTGCGGAACGGACCCACCGGCAACTGCTCGCGGTTGACCAGGTCGGCGTCTTCGGGGTTTTCGCTCCAGGCGTAGCGTAGCGCCTGCGGCTGCGGCACTTCGTCGCTGCGCACCACAACCTGATCGCCCTCGATGCGTGCCTGCGCCGGATGGAAGCGGCGATCGGCACCGGCCAGGGCGAAGCCGTGCACCGCGCCGCCACCGTCGCGCACCGCCAGCGCGCTGCCCATCATGTCGAACATTACCCGCGCCTGGCCGTCGGCGAATGTGGCGCGCACGAATACCGGCGCGCTGTAGACCAGCGTTTCGCCGTAGGCCACGTGCCGTGCGACCAGCGCCAGGCGATGCCCCACGTCCTGCTTGTTGGTGGGATGGATGTTGTCCGGCATGCCGATGTCGATGGTCACCGCCTGCCCGGTCGCCGGCAGCGCCAGCGTCCGGGTCTGCGATTCGCGCAGTTGCGCCCAGGGGCTCAGGTCGCCCTGGTCGTTGCCGGCCTTCCAGTTGGCCAGTTGCACCCACAGGAACGGCAGTTGCGGTTGCCCGCGCTCCTGCCGCCAGCGCCCGATCAGCGACGCGAACTGCTCGCGATAGCGCAGCGCGCCATACGGGTAGGCGTTGCTCTCGCCCTGGTACCAGATCACGCCCTTGACCGGGAACGGCTGCAGGGGGTGGATCATCGCGTTGTACAGCAACGTCGGGATCTGGTTCTTGTCGTCGTTGGCGGCCAGGGTGACCTTGCCCGGACGGAACCGCCAGTCGCCGGCGAGCGAGCGCGGCTGGCCGCCATCGGGCTGCACGAAGAACGCCGCCGCATCGCCGGGAATGCCGCCGAAGCCGCCGGTATCCAGGATCCGGATCGCGACGTGGTTGACCCCGGCACGCAGCGCCGAGGGCGGCACGCGGTAGCGACGCGGCTCGGTGTAGCGCCCTTCGGTGTGGCCGACTTCCACGCCGTTGACGTAAGTGGTGTCGGCATCGTCCGCCGGCCCGATCCCCACGACCGCACCGGCCTTGGCCTCGGCCGCGCTCAGGGTGAAGCTGGTGCGATACCAGGCGACGCCATCCATGCCGACGTAGCCGTGCTGTTCCCACAGCCCCGGCAGCGGTTGGCGATCCCAGTCGCGGTCGTCCAGATCGGCGGCGGCCCAACCGGCATCCGCCTGCGCGTCCGTCGCCTGCGGCCAGCGCGCCAGCCGCCGCCGGGTCTCGCCCAGATCCTGTGCGTCCTTGGCCTGCATCTGCGCGATGCGCGTACGTACCTGCGCCGCGTCCACGCCCGGCGAGGCCGCGTCCATCCACGCCTCGATCGCGCTGCCGCCCCAGGTGCTGTCGATGATGCCGATCGGCACGCCGGTGTGCTGGCGCAGGTCGCGTGCGAAGAAGTACGCCACCGCCGAGAACGCGCCAGCGGTGGCCGGCGTGGCCGCGACCCAGTTGCCGCCGGGCAGCCGCGGCTGCGGTTGCGCCGCCCAGGCCTTGGGCACCTTGAAGTTGCGCAGCTGCGGATCCGTCGCCGCCGCCACCTCGCGTGCGCCGTCGCGCGCCTGCGCCAGCGGCCACTCCATGTTGGACTGGCCGCTGGCCAGCCACACGTCACCGATCAGCACATCGCCGATGCGCCGCTGGCTGCCGTCGCCCTGCACCTCCAGCAGGTACGGGCCACCGGCCGCATGCGCCGGCAACTGCAATTGCCAGCGGCCATCGTCACCCGCGACCGCACTGGCGCTGGCGCCGTCCAGGCGCGCCTGGATGCGTGCGCCGGGCGTGGCCCAGCCCCACACGGGAATCGGCGCATCGCGCTGCAGGACGGCGCCGTCGGCGAACAGCAAGGGCAGTTGCAGTTCCGCCGCGGCTGGCCATGATGCGAACGCCAGGGCCAGCAGCGCCAGGCGGCGAACGGTGGGATGCAGCGGTCTTGCCATGAGCGGCTCCTACGTCGGGGGAAAGGCCGGCAGCGGCCGCCCGCTCGGGCAGGCGGTCCGCGTGCCGGACGCCGCGCGCCTACCAGTTGGCGCGCAATACCAGCGAGTAGCGGCGATCGTTGACGAACCAGCTGCGCGTGTACAGGCGGCGGTCGACCTCGCCGTCGCTGTACGAGGTCGGCCCCATCAGCACCTTGGTCTCCGCGTTGGTGAGGTTGTTGGCCTGGATGCCCAACTGCAGGTGCGGGGTGAAGCGGTAGAACACCGAGCCGTCGAGCTGGCCGTAGTCGTCCGACCAGGTCGGCAGCTTGGTCGCCACGTCGCTGGCGGTGAGCAGGTAGCGCGAGCGCCAGTTGTAGGCCAGGCGCACCGACAGCGGTCCTTTCTCGTAGATGCCGGCGAGGTTGTAGCTGCGCCGCGACAGGCCTTCCAGCGGCAACGCCACGCCGGTGACAGTGGTCTTGGTGTACGGATCGGTGGCCGTGTTCACGCCGCCGCTGCTGTCGACGAAGGTGAAGTTGGCATTGACGCCGAAGCCGCTCATCCAGCCCGGCAGCGAATCGAAGAACTGGGTGTAGCCGTACTCGAAGCCGCGGATGCGGCCCTTGTCCATGTTGTACGGGCGCGTCACCAGGAAATCCTGGCCGCCGTAGTTCTCGGTGACGGTCTGGTTGGAGAAGTAGTCCTTGACGCTCTTGTAGAACAGCGTCAGGTACATCATGTCACTGCTGTCGAAGTACCACTCCAGTGCCGCGTCGTACTGGTCGGCCTTCATCGGCTTGAGGTTGGGATTGCCGGCGGTGCCGGTCCAGTCCTTCGGCGAGCCGTCGTCGTTCATGGTGGCAGCCAACAGCAGGTATGGCTGCAACTGGGTGTAGTCCGGCCGCGCCATCGCCTTGGACGCGGCCAGGCGCAGCTGCAGCGCATCGGAGAACTTGAAGCGCAGGTTGAAGCTCGGCAGCACGTCGGTGTAGCGGCCCTGCGCGTAGTTCTGGAAGTACTGGCCGTAGTACCGGGACTTGAGGTCGCCCGAGGCCGAGGTGGCGGAGAGGTCCGGGTACTGGCCGTAGCCCGCTGCCTCGGTCTTGGTCTGCACCACGCGCACGCCGATGTTGCCGTCCACCGGCACGCCCAGCGCGTCGTCGTTGCCGAAGTACATCACCATGTATGCGGCCTGGGTGCGCTCGAACTGGCGGTTGGTGTCCTGCAACTGGTACTGGTCCGGGGCCCAGCCATAACCGCGCAGCGCAACGATCTGCTCGATCAACGCCGAGGTGCCGGCGTAGTCCTTGACCGCGCTGTTGCGCGGAAAGACCAGTTGGGTCGGCACGTTCACCTTGCCGCGGAACAGGTTCGAGTAGGTGTACAGCGACGACGAGGCGGTCATGTAGCTGGCCAGGTCGGCCAGGCCGGTCGCCGGGCCGGGGATGGTGGCCCAGTTGTCGGTGATCACGCCCCAGTTGTAGCCGGAGTTCTTGTTGGTCTGGGTCCGATCGGTGGCGCGGATGCCGGCGCGGAAGGTACGCAGCCACGGGTTGTCGTCGTAGCTGTATTCCAGGTCGAAGCGCGTGGCCAGTTCGCGGCCGCGGTTCTTCGCCAGGTGGTCCATCGCCGCGCTCCAGAAATAGTTGGAGGGGCTGGCGGTGTAACCGGGGTCGGCCAGGGTCACCGCCGGGTAGCGGCCACCGAGGTCCACGTTCAGGCCTGGCAGGTAGATCGAACTGAACAAGGTGAAATCCAGCACGTCGCTCTGCGAGCGCACCAGTTGCATGTCGCCGCGCACGGTCAGCCGGTCGGTCAGGCGATGGCTGAAGCCGCCTGACAGGTCGGAGGTGGTGGTGCTCTGCTGGGCATAGCGGTTGTCGGTGTAGAAGCGCACGCCGTCGTTGCCGGTGACGTTGCCGCGCCAGGAGTTGGACACCGGCGAGCCGCTGACGAACCGGCCTTCGCTGTCGTAGGTGAAGGTGGTGCCCGGCGCCGGCACGATGGCGTTGGTGTCGTCGTTGAAGAACGCGGCGCGGTCGCGCCAGTTCATGTCGTAGGACGAGCGCAGGTACTGCACATAAATGTCGGTGGCGTCGCTGGGGCGCCACTGGAACGCAGCGGCCACGCCCTTGCGCTTGCGCTCGAAGTCCATCTGCCGCCAGTTGACCCCACCCGGCACGTAGACCTTGTCGAACGTGGTGCCGGCCAGCAACGCGGGATCGGTGCGACGCACGAACGGCTCGACCTGGATGCCGTCGCTGCGCGTGGCCAGCTCCGAATGCGCGACATCCAGCATGAGGCCCATCTCGCCGAGCCCGGTGCTCCAGCGATCGCTGAACAGGAACGAGCCCGACGGCTTGTAGGTCTTGCTCAGATCGCCGTAGTTGGCGTCGGCGGTGAAGCCGATCACCCGGCCGGGCTGGTCGAACGGCATGCGCGTGCGCAGGTTGACCGTGCCGCCGAGGCCGCCTTCGATGATCTCCGCCGACGGGTTCTTGTACACGTCCACGCCGGCCATCAGCTCGGCCGGCACGTCCTCGAAACTGAGCCCGCGCCCGCTGGCGGCGCTGAAGCTGTCGCGGCCGTTGAGTTCGCCGCGCACCTGGGTCATGCCGCGGATCATCACTCCGCTGCCTTCGGCCGAAAAGTGGTCCGGATCGTTGCGCGCCATGAAGTGATCGATGGTCACGCCGCTGACCCGCTGCAGGGTCTCGGTGACGCTGCGGTCCGGCAATGCGCCGATGTCCTCGGCGCTGACCGAATCGACGATCTGCTCGGCATCGTGCTTGATCGATTGCGACTTGATCAGGCTGCCGCGCACGCCCTTGACCTCGACCGCATCGAGCTGGGTCACCGGGTCGCCCTTCTTGCGCGCGGCAGGCGGTGCGCTCGCCGGCTCCGCCTCCTGCGCCAGTGCCTGTGCGCTGAGCAGCAGGCCGATGCTCAGCGCGATGAGCGAACGCGGCAAAACACGGGGACGACGTGACGCTGCGGTCGGCAGAGCCGGACCACAAGAATGCTGCGATGCCATGCTGTTTCCCTCCCAGGAGACATGCACACAGACACGGGCGACGGTCGCACCAGGGCGCCGTCCTGCGAGTTGTGACGGCCTCGGTCTCAGCCGCTGCCGTATCGGATGGCGCCGCTGCGCAGAGTGGCAGGTCGGTCGCTAGCGCGATCGGCCGAGACTAGGAATGCGCCTGGCGTGAAACAAATGAAAAATTCCCGTCAAGCTATGCGATTCCCGACTAGCGGGATGCGCACCACGGCATGTCTACGAAATCGTCCGGTTGCAGCGTGCAGCGCCCGCGGAGGCATTCAAATACTCGCCGCCCGTTCGGGATACAGCCGCTTGGCGGCATTGCGCAACGCCAGCAACACGCGTTCGGCGCCAGGCGGCAACAGATAGTCGCGACGGCGCACGATGCCGAACGATTCCATGCGCACGCCCAGCGTGATCGGCAGTACCGTCAGCAGCTTGGCCTGCACATACGGCGCCACCGCCTCGGCCGGCAGCGCGGCAAGCAGGTCGCTGCCGCGCAGCAGGCTGGTCATCACCGGCAGCGACGAGGTCTCGATGACGTTCTGCGGCGCCGGCACCGCGTGCTCCAGGAACATCGCGTCCAGGCGCGCACGCAGCACGCTGTCGGCCGGCGGCAGCACCCAGCCGTAGCGGGCCAGGTCGGCATGGCGCAGGTCGGCGCGGGTGGACAGCGGGTGGCCGGCGCGCGCGATCACCGAGTGCGGCTCGTCGGCCAGCGGCTCGAACTCCAGCGCCTCGGCGCCGTAGGGGCCGAGGATGCGGCCGATCACGATGTCGAGCTGGCCGTCGAGCAGCTTGGCCACCAGCGGCCGGCTGTAGTCCATCTCCACCCGCACCAGGATGCCGGGGAACTCGCGCTTGACCTCGGCGATGGCCTGCGGCACCAGGTTGGTGCCCGGATTGACCACGGTGCCGATCGAGACCTGGCCCATGCGCCCTTCGCACAGTGCGGCGATCTCTTCCTGGGCACGGCCGATCTCCGACATCGCCGCGCGCGCGCGGCGGATCAGCACCTGCCCGTACCAGGTCGGTTCGACCCCGCGCGCGTGGCGCTCGAACAGCTTCACCCCCAGCAGGTCCTCCATTTCCGCCAGCAGCTTGGACGCCGCCGGCTGGGTCATGCTGGCCGCCTCGGCCGCGCGCAGCACCGAGCGATGCTCGTGCAACTGCAGCAGCAGCAACAGATGCCGGGTCTTCAGGCGCGCGGCATTGAACCAGGGATTGGCAGAGGCATTCATCGTGGGCAGGCGTCCTGGGGGAGCGGAGCCGCGTATTCGGCGGCGGAATAGAATATGCCTAAAATTTCATTTGCAGAGCATAGCTCACGCGCGCAGGCTACGGCCCATCGCGCCCCCGCTGGCGTCGCCGTCGTCGGGCACCGGCCCGCCGGCAGCGGAGGTTGTCGGGTGGAGCCAGCGCGCCGACGCATGGCGCGGACTGCAGCGGCCCCGCCGTCCGGTCCCGCCGCTGCGCCGCATTGGCCGGGCGCTTCCGTCACCGCCGTTTCTGCCAGGTATTCCGATGTCCGCCGCCTCCCCGTTCCGACTCCCGCTGATCGCGATCCTGCGCGGTCTCACCCCCGAGGACGCGCTGGCGCACGTCGGGGCGCTGGCCGACGCCGGCTACGACGCGATCGAGATCCCGCTCAACTCGCCGCGCTGGGCCGACAGCATCGGCCCGGCCGCACAGGCATTCGGGCAGCGCTGCTGGATCGGCGGCGGCACGGTGCTGCAGATCGGCGACGTCGACGCGCTGGCCGATCTGGGCGCGCGCTTCATCGTCACCCCCAACACGCGCCCGCCGGTGATCCGCCACGCGGTGGCGCGCGGGATGCAGGTGGTGGCCGGCTTCGCCACCGCCACCGAGGCGTTCGACGCGCTGGACGCCGGCGCGCAGATGCTCAAGCTGTTCCCCGCCGCCACCTACGGCCCCGGCCACGTGCGCGCCCTGCGCGCGGTGCTGCCGGCGCAAGTGCCGCTGTTCGTGGTCGGCGGCGTCAACACCGAGACCCTGCACGACTACCTGGCCGCCGGCGCGATCGGTGCCGGCATCGGCGGCGAGCTGTACCGCCCCGGCCAGCCGCTGACACAGACCCAGGCGCACGCCGCCGCCTTCCGCCACGCCTATCTGGACCGCGCATGAAGATCGTCCGCCTCACCACCTACCACGCCGCGCCGCGCTGGCTGTTCCTGAAGGTCGAGACCGACGAGGGCATCACCGGCTGGGGCGAGCCGGTCATCGAAGGCCGCGCGCGCAGCGTCGAGGCCGCGGTGCGCGAACTCGGCGACAGCCTGATCGGCAAGGACCCGGCGCGGATCAACGACATCTGGCAGATGCTGTACCGGGGCGGTTTCTACCGCGGCGGCCCGATCCTGATGAGCGCCATCGCCGGCATCGACCAGGCGCTGTGGGACATCAAGGGCAAGACGCTGGGCGTACCGGTGTACGAACTGCTGGGCGGGCGCGTGCGCGACCGCATGAAGACCTATCGCTGGGTCGGCGGCGACCGTCCGGCGGCGACCATCGCGCAGATCCAGGGCTACCGCGACCTCGGCTTCGACACCTTCAAGTTCAACGGCACCGAGGAAATGAAGCTGATCGACGGCCCGCGCGCGGTGGATGCCGCGGTGGCCAAGGTCGCGCAGATCCGCGAGGCGTTCGGCACCGCCATCGACTTCGGCATCGACTTCCACGGCCGCGTCGCCGCGCCGATGGCGCGCGTGCTGCTGCGCGAACTGGAGCCGTTCAAGCCGCTGTTCGTCGAGGAGCCGGTGCTGCCCGAGCAGGCCGAGTACTACCCGCGGCTGGCTGCGTCCACGCCGATCCCGCTGGCGGCCGGCGAGCGCATGTTCTCGCGTTTCGACTTCAAGCCGGTGCTGCAGGCCGGCGGCCTGTCGCTGCTGCAGCCGGACCTCTCGCATGCCGGCGGCATCACCGAATGCCTGAAGATCGCCAGCATGGCCGAGGCCTACGAGGTCGGCCTGGCGCCGCACTGCCCGCTCGGCCCGGTGGCGCTGGCCGCGTGCCTGCAGGTGGATTTCGTCTCGCACAACGCGGTGCTGCAGGAACAGAGCATCGGCATCCACTACAACGAAGGCGCCGACCTGCTCGACTACGTGATCAACAAGGACGACTTCGCCTGCGACAATGGCGGCAGCATCGCCGCATTGCCCAAACCGGGCCTCGGCGTGGAAATCGACGAGGAGCGCCTGCGCCATGCCAACGCCAACCCACCCGACTGGCACAACCCCATCTGGCGTCACGCCGACGGCAGCATCGCCGAATGGTGAGCCGATGAACGTCTCTCTTCCGCCCCGCCACACCGCCACGCTGGCGGTGGACAGCCGCTGTGCGCATGGCGAAGGCATGCTGTGGTGCGAGCGCCGCGGCGTGCTGTTCTGGGTCGACATCAGCGGCCGCCGCCTGTGGCGCCACGATCCGGCCAGCAATGTCAGCCGTCATTGGGACCTGCCCGATCGTCCCGGCTGCCTGGGCCTGTTCGACGACGGCCGCCTGCTGCTGGCACTGGCCAAGGGCGTGTACGCGGCCGATCCGGATGCCGCCGCCGAGACCGACGGCGCGTTGCCGCTGCAGCACCTGGCGGACGTGGAACCGGAGCGCGACGACACCCGCAGCAACGACGGCCGCGCCGATCGCCACGGCAACTTCGTGTTCGGCACCATGAGCGAACGCGAGGACCAGGCGCCAGTCGGCAGCTTCTACCAATGGTCCGCACGCCACGGCCTGCGCCGCCTGCCGCTGCCGGGCGTGGCCATCCCCAACGCGATCTGCTTCAGCGCCGATGGCCGCACCCTGTACTACTGCGATTCGGTGCAGCCGCGCATCCTCTGCTGCGGCTACGACCCAGACAGCGCGCACACCGCCAACAGCCGCGTGTTCGCCGAACTGGATCATGCCGGTGCCGAGCCGGACGGTGCCATCGTCGACGCCGAAGGCCACCTGTGGAACGCGCAATGGCGCGCCTGGCAGGTGGTGCGATATCGCCCCGACGGCAGCGTCGAGCGCCGCGTCGCCCTGCCGGTCAAGCATCCCACCTGCCCCGCCCTCGGCGGTGCCGATGGCGGCACCCTGTTCCTGAGCACCTCGCGGCAGGACCACAGCGACGACGAACTGGCGCGCACGCCGCAGGCCGGCGGCGTGTACGTGGCCGCGGTGGGCATCGCCGGCCTGCCCGAAGGACGCATCGCCAGCGCATGATCGTCGTCGATTGGGGCACCAGCAGCCTGCGCGGCTATCGGCTCGACGCCGAGGGCGGCATCCTTGACCAGCGCCGCAGCGACCAGGGCATCGCCGCCTGCCAGGGCCGTTTCGCCGAGACCCTGGCCATCCTGATCGACGGCTGGGACGGCGACGTCGTCCTGTGCGGAATGATCGGTAGCCGCAACGGCTGGATCGAACTGCCGTACGCGCCCTGCCCGGCCGACGCCGCCGCGCTGGCCGCGGCGATGCAGCCGCTGCAGGATCCTGCATTGCCCGGACGCACGCTGTGGTTCGTGCCCGGCGTGGCCAGCGACGCCGACGCCGTGCCGGACGTGATGCGCGGCGAGGAGACCCAGTTGATCGGCCTGCTCGCGTTGCTCGCTCAGGAACCGCCGACGGCCGAGGCCCACCACGTCTGCCTGCCCGGCACCCACAGCAAGTGGGTGACGCTGCAGGACGGCCGCATCGCCTCGGTGGCGACGATGATGACCGGCGAACTGTATGCGCTTCTGCGCACGCACAGCCTGCTGGCGCGCTTGATGGATGCCGACGACGGCGGCTTCGATGCAACCGCGTTCGATGCCGGCGTGCAGCGCAGCGGCGAGCCCGGCGGCCTGCTGCACCATCTGTTCGGCGTGCGCAGCCTGGGCCTGTTCGACCGCCTGAGCGGCACCGCGGCACCGTCCTATCTGTCCGGCCTGCTGATCGGCCACGAACTGCGCGCGCACCCCGTCTTGCCGCCGGTGGTGCACCTGGTCGGCGGCAGCGGCCTGCTGGCGCGCTACGCGCATGCCCTGGCCAAGCTCGGCAGCCGCGTGCGCACCCACCCCGAGGATCTGGCCGCACGCGGCCTGTATCGGCTGGCGCAGCAGCACGGCGGCCTGGCCGGCTGAGCCACGCGCGCCGGCCGTGCCCTCCCGGCGCCTTGCACACACGGCGGCAACCGCCGCTTTGCATTAGAATCACCGGGTTAATCGCCGGATCGAGCCATGCCTTTCGTCGTCACCGAAAACTGCATCAAGTGCAAATACACCGACTGCGTGGAAGTGTGCCCCGTGGATTGCTTCCACGCCGGCCCGAACTTCCTGGTGATCGATCCGGACGAGTGCATCGACTGCACCCTGTGCGAGCCGGAATGCCCGGCCAACGCCATCTATCCCGAAGACGACGTGCCGGCCGGCCAGGAAGGCTTCGTCGCGCTCAACGCGGAACTGGCCAAGGCCTGGCCGGTGCTGACCACGCGCCAGGAACCGCTGCCCGACGCCGCCGAGTGGGACGGCAAGCCGAACAAGCTGCCGCTGCTGCAGAAGTAATCCCGCCGCGGATTCTGCCAAGGCGCCGCCCGCCAGACCGTACAAAACCGTAGAGGCAAGCTGCGGCTTCAGGCCGCCTCTGACAACTCGCGTTGCCGCCGCTCAATCGGACACGCGGTTACACCCTCGTAGGACGCGAGGCTTCGCCCGTACCCTCATCCGCCCCTTCGGGGCACCTTCTCCCGAGGGGAGAAGGAAGAAGCCGAAGCCCCTCTCCCACCGGGAGAGGGGTTGGGGTGAGGGTACGGCACGCAGCGTCGCGCTGAAGCAAGGAACGGCGCTTGCCCTTGCACTCCTTTCTCGCCGAACGAAAACGGGCGCACTGCGGCGCCCGTTTTGCGTTCTGCAACAGATCCGGCGCACGCGCCGAACCCGCACCGGCTCAATGGCCCAGCTTGGCCTTCAGCGCCGCGACCAGCTTGACCGGTGCTTCGCCGGTGGCCGGCAGGCCGCGCGGGTCCACCGCCGAGACGTACACGCCGGCATCCACCGCCACCACGCGTACCAGGAAGTTGCTGCCTTCGTAGGCCACGTCGTAGGAACCCAGCAGCTGCGCGCGGCTGGCGATGGTGACGCCTTCGATGCCGCCCAGCGCGTCGCCGACCTGGCCGAACACCTGGTCGCGCGTCCCCGGCACCACGAAGCCGCTGTTCGACGCCGCCGGGGCCTGGCCGGCCGGGGCCGCAGGACGCTGCGCCGAGGCCAGCGCCGGCACCTTCATCGCCGCCGAGGTATCGGGCGAGGTCAGATCTGGCGGCACTTCCAGCGGGCGCATGTCGGGCGCCAGCGCGTAGTCGCCGCGCGGCTTGCCCTTGTGGAACCAGCTGCAACCGCTGGTGGCCGCGACCAGGGTGGTCGCCAGGACGGCGGCCGACAGCACGCGGACGTAGGGAACGGAAGCACGCATCAATCAATCTCCTGAAGTCAGGCCGCGAGCGTTTCGCGGCTGGATAGGTCTTCCAACGCGGCAGCGTCGGCGGCAAGTCGGTCGGCCGTGGCGTGGTGCGCCGCGGACAGCGGCAGCAGCGGCAGCCGCAGGCCGTGGCCGATCCCGGCGCGCTGCAGCAGCGCCTTGACCGGGATCGGGTTGGATTCGATGCCGCAGAACGCATGGAACGGCTGCAGCCGCGCATCCCAGGCTTGCGCGGGCTCGGCCTGGCGCGCGCGCGCCAGGTCGCACAGGCGCCGGTAGGCGCGCGGCAAGGCATTGGAGGCGACCGAGATCAGCCCGTCGTAGCCGGCCAACATCGCCTGCGCGGCGCTGCCGTCGTCGCCGCTGAACACGGCAAAGCGATCGCTGCGCAGGGCGGCGAGCGCGGCGATGCGCTGCGGGTCGCTGCTGGCATCCTTGATGCCGACGATGTTCGGGTGCTGCGCCAGCTGCGCCACGGTTTCCGGCAGCAGGTCGCAACCGGTGCGGCCGGGCACGTTGTACAGCACCACCGGCAGGCCGCCCTGCTCGGCGACCGCGGTGTAATGCGCGATCAGCCCGGCCTGGGTCGGGCGCACGTACGGCGGCGTCACCACCAGCGCGTACTGCGCGCCACCGGCGGCGGCGCGCTGGGTCAGCGCCACGGTCTTGGCGGTGCCGGACAGGCCGGTGCCGGCCAGCACCGGTAAGCGCCCGCCGATCGTCTGCACCGCCTCGCGCAGGATCCGGTCGTACTCCTCGTCCAGCAGCGTGGCCGCCTCGCCGGTCGATCCCGCCACCACCAACCCCTGCACGCCGCCGTCGAGCTGGCGTTTGAGCAGCCGCTGCCAGGCGTCGAGGTCGAGGTCGCCATTGCCCTGGAAGGGCGTGGCCAGGGCGGTGATGATGCCGGAGAGGGACAAGATGCCGGGTGCTCGCTGGGAGAAGAGGGCCGCGCAGGCTGCGCGGACGGGTCGGCCCCGCACGCGGGGCAGGGTCGCCCCGCATGTTACTTGCGGCCCGAAAGCGCGGGCAAGTATGCTGCACACCATGCCGGGCGACCGCCCGGATGCCGTTCAGCCTTACGCAATGCCGGAAGCCCCTTTGACCGACACCACGCCCCGGCCCGCGCCGACCGAAAACCACCTCCTGATCAACGCCTACACGACGCATCCGGAGTCGCCCTTGTTGCCGGTGACGCGTCGCATCGCCGACAGCGGCTGCAATCTCGTCGATGCGCGCCTGGCCACGGTCGGCCGCGACGTGTCGGTGACCGCGCTGGCGACCGGTTCGTGGGATTCGGTGGCCAAGCTCGAAGCCATGCTCACCCGCCTCGACCGCGAGGAAGGCATGAAGCTGGTGTGGTACCGCACCGGCGCCAAGCAGGCGCAGTCCAATCTGCTGCCGTACATCGTCGAAGTCATCGCCGCCGACAAACCGGGCATCCTGTTCCAGCTGGCCGACTTCTTCGACCGCCAGGGCATCACCATCGAGAACCTGCAGAGCACGCGCTACCGCGCCATGCAGACCGGCGCGGAGATGTTCTCGGCGCAGGTGACGATCGGGGTGCCGGCGAACATGCACATCGCCGCGCTGCGCGACGACTTCCTCGAGTTCTGCGACCACCTCAACCTGGACGCGATCATGGACCCGATGAAGTTCTGAGTGCGCCGCGCTGGACACCGACGCAATCGAACGCAGATGATGGCGATGCACGCGGAGGACACCCCATGAAGGACGGCGACACCCTGGACCGCAGCACGCTGGCCTTGCCGCTGGCGCTGTCCGGCGGCGCCAGCGCCACGCTCGGCGATTACGCCGGCCGCTGGCTGGTGCTGTATTTCTATCCGAAGGACAGCACGCCCGGCTGCACCACCGAGGGCATCGATTTCAATGCGCTGCTGCCGCAGTTCGAACAGGCCGGCGCCACCGTGCTCGGCGTGTCGCGCGACTCGGTGAAGTCGCACGACAACTTCTGCGCCAAGCAGGGCTTCCGCTTCGCCCTGGTCAGCGATGCCGACGAAGCGCTGTGCCGCGCCTTCGACGTGATCAAGGAAAAGAACATGTACGGCCGCCAGGTGCTGGGCATCGAGCGCAGCACCTTCCTGCTCTCGCCCACCGGCCAACTGGTCCGCAGCTGGCGCAAGGTCAAGGTTCCCGGCCACGCCCAGGCCGTGCTCGACGCGCTGCAGGCCGCCGCCCAGCAGTGACCACCGCCGTTTCCCGCACCCCGCATCGCCCTGCCCCGCAGGCAGCGATGGCGCGTCCCTGCTCCTCTTTCAGGAATCCATGATGACCCGAGGCAAGCGCATCTACGTGCTGGATACCAACGTGCTGATGCACGATCCGACCGCGCTGTTCAAGTTCGAGGAACACGACGTGTTCCTGCCGATGCAGGTGATCGAGGAACTGGACAATGCCAAGAAGGGCATGTCCGAAGTCAGCCGCAACGCGCGCCAGGTCAGCCGTTTCCTCAACGAGCTGATCGAGGGCGCCGGCGCCGAGCAGATCGAATCCGGCATTCCGCTCAGCCATCCGCAGGGCATCCAGCTCAAGAGCACCGGCGCCATCGGCCGGCTGTACTTCCAGGTGCGCCCGGTCGAGCCGGGGCGCAGCTTCGGCAGCGTCGCCCCGGACAACAAGATCCTGGCCGCGGTGCTGGCGCTGCGCGAGGAGCACCCGGAAACCCCGGTGATCCTGGTGTCCAAGGACATCAACCTGCGCATCAAGGCCGCGATCAGCGGCCTGGTCGCCGAGGACTACGAGAACGACCGCGCGCTCGACGATTTCAGCCTGCTCTACACCGGCGCGATCGAACTGCCGGAGGATTTCTGGCAGAAGCACAACCAGGACCTGCGCAGCTGGAGCGACAAGGGCCGCACCTGCTACGAGATCGCCCTGGCCGCCGACGAGGACTGGTATCCGAACCAGTACCTGTACCTGCCGGGCGAGGACGAAGTGGAACTGCGCGTGGTCAAGGTCAACGCCGAGCGCAAGGCGACGCTGGCGCTGGTCGACGACTTCCGCAGCGGCCAGCACGCGGTGTGGGGCATCGCCGCGCGCAACCGCGAGCAGAACTTCGCGCTCAACGCACTGATGGACCCGGAAATCGACTTCGTCACCCTGCTCGGCACCGCCGGCACCGGCAAGACCCTGCTGGCGCTGGCCGCCGGCCTGGCGCAGACCATGGACCAGCAACGCTACCGCGAGATCATCATGACCCGCGCCACGGTCAGCGTCGGCGAGGACATCGGCTTCCTGCCTGGCACCGAGGAAGAGAAGATGACGCCGTGGATGGGCGCGCTCACCGACAACCTGGAAGTACTCACCCACACCCAGGAAGGCGGCACCTGGGGCCGCCAGGCCACCAACGACCTGCTCGCCAGCCGCATCAAGATCCGCTCGATGAACTTCATGCGCGGGCGCACCTTCCTGTCGCGCTATCTGATTCTGGACGAGGCGCAGAACCTGACCCCGAAGCAGATGAAGACGCTGATCACCCGTGCCGGCCCCGGCACCAAGATCGTGTGCCTGGGCAACGTCGAGCAGATCGACACGCCGTACCTGACCGAGACCACCTCCGGCCTGACCTACGCGGTGGACCGCTTCAAGGCCTGGCCGCACAGCGCGCACATCACCCTGCGCCGCGGCGAGCGCTCGCGCCTGGCCGACTACGCCTCGGAGGTCCTGTGAACGCGGCGGCCGGCGTGCGCCTGGCAGGCATGGCGCTGGCCATGGCCCTGCTCGGCGCCTGCGCCACCGCGCGCGGGCCGGCCATGGTGCCGACCGCGGTCAAGGCCGGGCAGTCGTGGATCGTCACCCGCAACAGCACCGCGACGCAGGTGCTGGACACCTGCTCGCGCGACAGCCCGGCGCGCCAGGGCGGCGCGGTCACCGGCTACTGGATTCCGACCCCGGAGCAGATCGCGCAACTGGAAGCGCACCTGACGCAACTGCAGCCACAGATCGCCGATCCCACCGCGTCCGATCGCCAGTACGTCGGCATCCTGTACCGCGGCAAGCAGGCGATCTACGTCAACGCCTTCGCGCCGGACGACAGCAGCGAGCGCGATCCCACGGTCGACGCGGTCAAGGCCTGCGGCGGCGGCAACCGTTTCTGGGGCGCGGTCTACGACCCGGCGAGCGCCAGCTTCTCCGAGATCGCGGTCAACGGCGCACGTTGAGATGGCTGCGGTCAGGTGCCACTGGCGGCGTGCCGGGGCGGCCGCACAGCGCGGTCGCCGCGCCGCGGCCGCACCGCGCGCGGCATGAACCTGGAACTGCCCCGCTGGGCCTGGGCCTTCGCCGGCACGCTGGCCGCGGTCGCCGGCATGGTCAACGTGGTCGGCTATCTCGGCTTCGAACATCAGGCGGTCACCCACCTCACCGGCACTACGACCCTGCTCGGCGCGGCGCTGGCCGATGGCGACGCCCGCGCGATCGCGCAACTGGCCGGCGTGGTCCTGGCCTTCCTCGGCGGATCGATGCTCGGCGGCTTCATCGTGCAGGACAGCCGCCTGCGCCTGAGCCGCCGCTACGGCGTGGCGCTGGCGCTGGAGGCGCTGCTGCTGCTGGCCGCGATGCAGGCGTTCAAGCAGCAGCAACTCGCCGGCGCCGTGCTCGCGGCGATCGCCTGCGGCCTGCAGAACGCCACCACCACCATCTACAGCGGCGCGGTGGTGCGCACCACCCACCTCACCGGCATGTTCACCGATCTGGGCATCGGCCTGGGCCAGGCGCTGCGCGGCCTGCCGCTGCCGCGCCGGCGCATCCGCCTGAGCCTGCTGATCATCGGCGGTTTTCTGTGCGGCGGCGTGCTCGGTGCCTGGGCCTATCGGCAGGTCGGCTTCGACGCACTGCTCGGCCCCGCCCTGCTGACCGGCACGGTCGGCACGCTGTACGCGCTGCAGGCGCACTACCGCAGCCGCGAGCGCTGAAGGCGCGGCCGAGTGCATAACCCGCGCCGGCCCTGCACAATCGGCGCATGAGCGAACCCACCGTCGTCTCCGCACTGAGCATCGCCGGCACCGATTCCGGCGGCGGCGCCGGCATCCAGGCCGATCTCAAGACTTTCGCCGCGCACCGCGTGCACGGGCTGGCGGCGGCCGCCGCGCTGACCGCGCAGCACACCCGCGGCGTCACCGCGGTACACGTGCCGCCGCTGTCGTTCCTGCGCGCACAGATCGACGCCTGCTTCGCCGACTTCGACATCGCCGCGGTCAAGCTCGGCATGCTCGCTAACGCCGATGTGATCCACCTGGTCGCCGATGCGCTGGAAGAATATCGCCCACCGTGGGTGGTGCTGGACCCGGTGATGGTGGCCACCAGCGGCGCCAAGCTGCTGCAGGATGACGCGCTCGACGCACTGCGCAGCCGCCTGTTGCCGCTGGCGACGCTGGTGACGCCGAACGTACCGGAAGCGCAGTTGCTGCTCGGCCGCCCGATCGACACCGCCGACGACGCCGAGCACGCCACCGCCGCGCTGCTCGAGGCCGGCGCGCAGGCGGTGCTGCTCAAGGGCGGCCACCTGCAGGAAGGCCAGCGGGTGATCGACCGATACGACGACGGCGTCAGCCGCAGCGAGTTCAGCCATGCGCGGCTGCCGCTGGACGCGCACGGCACCGGCTGCACCCTGGCCGCGGCGATCGCCGCACAGCTGTGCCAGGGCCTGGCGCTGCCGGCCGCCTGCGAAGCGGCGATCGACTACGTGGCGCGCGCCTTGCGCGGCAGTTACCGGCCCGGCCGCAGCGACGTAGCGGTGCTGGACCACTTCGGCGCGGCGCGCGGCCCATGAGCGCAGCGCCCATCGCCGCGGCGGCGGTCGCCGAGCACGCCCTGCCCGTCGCCGCGGCCGACGGCCATCGCTGGAGCTTGCTGGCGCGCGTTCCCGCCGTGCCGCGGCAGGCGCTGCTGTGGCTGCCGGCGCTGGGCGTGGCTGCGCGCCACTACCTGCCGTTCGCCGAAACGCTGGCCGCACACGGCGTCGCGGTGTTCCTGCACGAATGGCGCGGCAACGGCAGCAGCACGCTGCGGCCGTCGCGGCAGTGCGACTGGGGCTATCGCGCCCTGCTGCAACTGGACCTGCCGGCCAGCCAGGCGGCGATCGGCGGGTGCGGGATCGCGGCGCCGCTGATCGTCGGCGGCCACAGCCTCGGCGGACAGCTCGCCTGCTGCCATGCCAGTCTGCAACCACAGGCCTTCGCCGCGCTGTGGCTGGTCGCCAGCGGCACGCCGTACTGGCGCCGGTTTCCCGCGCCGCGCGGCTATCTGCTGCCGTTGGCGTACCGCCTGCTGCCATGGCTGGCGCAGCGGCAAGGCGTGCTGCATGGACGCCGCCTGGGCTTCGGCGGCACCGAAGCGCGCGGCCTGATCGCCGATTGGGCGCGCGTCGGTCGGAGCGGCCGCTACGCCGCGGCCGGCCTGGCGATCGACCTGGAGGCGCAACTGGCGCACCTGACGGTGCCGGCGCGTGGCGTGGTGCTGCAGGACGACTGGCTGGCGCCGGAGAGCTCGCTGCGGGGCCTGCTGGACAAGCTGGCGTCGCCGGCAGCGCACATCCATCGCCTGGACACCACGCAACTGGGCGTGGCCGCCGACCATTTCGCCTGGATGAAGCGGCCTGCGGCCGTGGCCGCGGCGTTGCTGGTCGGGGATCGGTGAAATTTTTCCAGGAAGAGCATTGACGGGCCCGATCGACTCCCGCATAATTCCGCTCCTGACGACGCGCCCGTAGCTCAGTTGGATAGAGTACCTGGCTACGAACCAGGCGGTCGGGAGTTCGAATCTCTCCGGGCGCACCAGTCAGATGAAAAACGACAAGCCACCGCTTGTCGTTTTTTTTTGCCCTGCCGCCGCAATGCGATCGCATCGAGACCGCGCCGAGAGCGCACTCGTTCGCGATTCGTCATGGAGACGACACGCAGGTGTAGACGAATCGCCGCAACTCGTGAATAATCCCGCGCCTGACAACGCGCCCGTAGCTCAGTTGGATAGAGTACCTGGCTACGAACCAGGCGGTCGGGAGTTCGAATCTCTCCGGGCGCACCAGTCAGATCAAAAACGACAAGCTAGCGCTTGTCGTTTTTTTTGCCTGCGTGATTCCGGTTGCACGACGCGCGCAACGACGAGTGACGCATGCGCACACGGAAAGGTGCCGATCACGGCACCGCCTCGCGCATCGGCACTTCAACTCCAGGCCGGCGATCCGCCAGACATTACGAGGCGGCGGCACGCACCGCCTCGGCCTCGCGTGCGCGAATGCAGAGGCCCCTGCCCGGCTCAGGCGATGGTGTCCACCACGCCGCCATCGACGCGCAGCGCCGCACCGGTGGTCGCGGACGCCTGTGGCGAGGCGACGTAGACGCAGAGATTGGCAACTTCTTCCACCGTCGCGGCGCGGCGGATGATCGAGCTGGCGCGATGCGCCTTGACGAAGTCGGCGGCGACCTCGTCCAGCGACTTGCCGGACTGTTGCACCTGGTCGGACAACATGGCGGCGACGCCTTCCGTCAGCGTCGGCCCGGGCAGGATGGCATTCACGGTGACGCCGGTGCCGGCCATGCGCTTGGCCAGCCCGCGCGACAGGGCGAGATCGGCGGTCTTGGTCACGCCGTAGTGAATCATCTCGACCGGGATGTTGAGCCCGGACTCCGACGAGACGAAGAGCACGCGCCCCCACCCCTTGTCCGCCATCGCCGGCAGATACGCACGGGAAAGCCGCACGCCGGACAGCACGTTCACCGCCAGGAAGCGCTCCCATTCCGCATCGGGCGTCTCGAAGAAGTCCTGCATGCCGAAGATGCCGGCGTTGTTGACCAGGATGTCGACGGCGGGAAGCGCCGCGACGATCGCCTCGCAGCCGGCCGCGGTCGCCACGTCGCCCACCACGGCACGCACGCGGGCAGTGGCGACGTCGCGCTTGAGGGCAGCCACCGCGGCCTCGGTGCGGGCCTGGTCGCGACCGTTGAGCGCGACCTCGGCGCCCGCCGCGGCCAGGCCCTTGGCGATGCCGAAACCGATGCCGGCAGTGGAGCCGGTGACGAGGGCGGTTTTACCGGATAGATCGATGTGCATGGCTGTCTCCAAGGATGAGGGTGAGTATGAGGAGTCGCTTCGGCGCACGCCCTGCGAGGTCGTCGCCGCAAACACGCGCTGGCCGCGCCGGTCGCTCTGTCGATTCGTTGTGTCGATTCATCATCTGCGCATCCAACCGCAAGGCAAGGAACGGCAAGTGAACGTCGCGACGTGAAGCTCGCCCATTGCAGCGGGTCGCCGCATCAGCGAAGCGCAGGCGGCACAGGCAACAGGATCAAGCGCATGACCGCACAACTTGCCTCGCCGTGCACAGCCGCCCACGCGCCCGCGGACAACGCACCGCCTGCATCAGGCGGGACGCACGCACGGCCTGTGCGTCGCAGGCACCATCGGCACGCATGATGCCTTCGCCGCACCGACTCACGCCGCGATCGTCTTGCCCGTCGGTGCCAGTACCACTGCAGCCGCAGCGTCCAGCACGACCACCGGATGGCCCGCCGCACGCCATGCATCCAGGCCACCGCGCAGCGGCAGCACGTCCTCGAAATCATGCTGGCGCAGGCGCTTGGCCAGCACCGCGGCCGACACTTCGTTGGGGCAGGCGCAGTAGATGACGATCCTGCGGTCGCGCGGCAAGCGTGCGACGAGCGCATCGACCTGGCGATCGTCCACTTCCAGCGCACCGGGGATGGCATACGGCTCCAGGGTGCGGTAGCCCGGCGCACGAATGTCCAGCAACAGCGGCGGCGTCTCGCCCTGCAGCAGCGCATGCAGCTCGTCGACCTCGATGCGCCGAGTCTCCATCGCCTTGCGCAGCGACTGCCGGCGCCAGGCGCGGTAGCCGACGTACAGCGCCAGCAGGCCGACCAGCAACAGCGCCGCGCGCCTGCCGAGCAAACTCAGCCAATCCAGCAAGTCCTGCACCTGGTCGGCGAAGCACAGGCCCAGCAATAACCCGCCGCCGGCCCACAGCGTCGCGCCCAGCGCGTCGTAGCGCAGGAAGGCCACCGGCCGCACGCGCATTGCGCCGGCCATCGGCACCGACACCATCGACAGGCCGGGCACGAACTTGGCCACCGCCAGCACGCGCACGCCCCAGCGCGCATAGAAGCGCTCGGTGCGCTTCATGCAGGTGTCGCGCGACAGCGACAGCCGGCACAGCGACTGCAGGGTGCGGTTGCCGTAGCGGCGGCCGGCGCCGAACCACAGCAGGTCGCCGAGCAGGCTGGCCACGATCGACACCGCCAATGCGCCCAGCAACGCACCCCACATCGCTGCCCCGTCGAGCAGCGCATAGGTCGCCCCGACCAGGATCAGCGTGGGCAGTGCTGGCACCGGCAGGCCCAGCGACAAGGCCAGGACGTTGACGAACACCAGCCCCAGTCCATAGCGCGCAATCAGGTCCTGCATGGCTTGCCGGGCGGAGAGAGAAGAGGATGCCGCGCATTATCCTCCCGTCACCCGCGGCGCGCGCGGGCGCCACGGCATCACCGGCGGAACAGACTCATCCATCGCCGCCGTGCAGCACGCGTCGCCGGTGTCCCGACGCGCCTCACACGCCCTCGTCCAGCCGCGTCGCCATCTGCGCCAGCCATGCCGCGAACACGCCCGGCTGGCGCATGCGCGCGCGCCACCAGGCCAGCGCCGCGCCCTCCTCGCCGCTGCGCCAGGCCAGTTGGAACACCTCGTCCGGCTTCGGCTCCTCCACCGTCTTGCGCACCAGCGTGCCGCGCGCCAGCGCCGCGCGCGCATAGGGCTCAGGCAGGAAACCGAAGCCGAGCCCGGCCAGTTGCAGCCGGTACTTGCTGCGCATGTCCGGCACGGTCAGCGCGTCCTGGCCGAATAGCAGGCCGACCGTGCGCGGCAGCAGGCGCCGTGCCGAGTCCGCCACCGCGATCGCGCGATGCGCGCTCAGCTGGCTGCGGCTGAGCGGTTCCGGCGCCTGCGCCAGCGGGTGACTGGGCGCGACCGCGAACACGAACGGCAGCGTGCCGAGCGGCTCGGCCACGTAGCCGCCGCCGCTGGGCCCTTCGCCGGCGGCACCGACCAGCAGATCCACCCGCCGGTCCAGCAGCGCCTCCCAGGTGCCGGACAACGATTCCTGCACCACCCGCAGCCGGGTCTGGTCGGCGACTGCATAGAACGCCGCCATGTCCTGCGCCAGGCATTCCGGCGCGAACACCGCATCCAGGCCCAGCGCGAATTCGGTCTCCCAGCCCGAGGCCACTCGGCGCACGCGCAGTTCCAGGTCGCCAGCGGCGCGCAGCAGGTGACGGCCTTCGCGCAACAGTTCGGCCCCCGCGGCGGTCGGCACCGCTTTCGGCCCGATCCGCTCGAACAGTTGCACGCCCAGGTCCTCCTCGAGCTTGGCGACCGTGTAGGAGATGGTCGACGGCACCTTGTGCAAGGCCTTGCCGGCGGCCGAGAACGAGCCGCGACGGTCGATGGCGTCGAGGATCTGCAGGGCATCGAGGCTGAGTTTGAGCATTCGAATTTTTCGATGATGGATACCGAATCTATCCGTTTTTCAAACCCGGCGACAGCACGGATACTTGTTTCCAAGCCGGAGCACACGCGAAATCATGCATACCGGCGCTTTCGATCCACTTGCACATCAACGCCACCAAGGAGCCTCCCATGCTGCAGATCCGCCCCGCCAACACCCGTGGCCGCGCCGAACACGGCTGGCTGTCCTCGCGCCACACCTTCTCCTTCGGCCATTACCACGATCCGCGCCACATGGGCTTCGGGCCGCTGCGGGTGATCAACGAAGACCGCGTGCAGCCGGGCCAGGGCTTCGGCACCCACGCCCACCGCGACATGGAGATCCTGTCCTACGTGGTCGAGGGCGCGCTGGAGCACAAGGACAGCATGGGCAACGGTTCGGTGCTGCGCTACGGCGACGTGCAACGCATGAGCGCCGGCTCCGGCGTCACCCACAGCGAGTTCAACCACTCCGCCAGTGAGCCGGTGCACTTCCTGCAGATCTGGGTGATGCCCGAGCGTGCCGGGATCGATCCCGGCTACGAGGAGAAGCACTTCGCCCCGGACAGCAAGCGCGGCCAACTGCGCCTGATCGCGGCCCCCCAGGGCGAGGACGGTGCGGTGCGCATCCATCAGGACGCGCGCATCTACGCCTCGATCCTCGACGGCGACGCGCGCCTGGACTACCCGCTGGCGGCCGGGCGCGGCGCCTACGTGCAGGTGGTGCGCGGCACGCTGAGCGTCAACGGCCAGACCCTGCAGGCCGGCGACGCGATCCAGGCGGTCGACGAGGCGAGCCTGCAGTTCGCCGACGCCCAGGACAGCGAGTTCCTGCTGTTCGATCTGCCGCGCTGAGCAGGTCAGGCCAGGTCGCGCCCGCGCCCACTGGACCGGGCCGCGACGGCCTCGCGAAATCCGCCCACGCAGCGGCGCCATGGGGCGTCGCTGCGTGGGTCGCTGCATCCGCTGCATTCCACCACATCCTCACGCCATCCTCGGCACCCCGTAACGCGTCCTGCACGGCCTCCGCGTCAATGCTTCCGCTCTCCCTCCCCTACTGCCGGCGTGCCGGCCGAGAGCCTGCCGATGCGCCACCCGACCAGCGCCGCCTATGCCACCCCCTCGCGCATCCGCGAAGGGCGACCCTTCCCCCGCGGCGCCGTGTTCGACGGCCAGGGCACCAACTTCGCGCTGTTCTCGGCGCATGCCACGCGCGTGGAGCTGTGCCTGTTCGACGAGGCCGGCACCGAGACGCGCCTGGACCTGCCCGAATACACCAACGAAATCTGGCACGGCTATCTGCCCGACGTGAAGCCCGGCCAGCGCTACGGCTATCGCGTGCACGGCCCCTATGAACCCAGCGAAGGCCACCGCTTCAATCCCAACAAGCTGCTGCTCGACCCGTACGCGCGCGAACTCGAGGGCGACCTGATCTGGGCCGACGAACTGTACGGCTACACGGTCGGCCATCCGGACGGCGACCTCAGTTTCGACGAGCGCGACAGCGCGCCGTTCATGCCCAAGTGCGTGGTGGTCGAGGACACCTACGACTGGGAGGACGACCAGCGCCTGATGACGCCTTGGAGCGAGACCCTGGTCTACGAGACCCACGTGCGCGGCTACACCATGCGCCACCCGCAGGTGCCGGACGAGCTGCGCGGCACCTGCGCCGGGCTGGCCCAGGAGCCGGTGCTGCGCTACATCAAGGAACTGGGCGTCAGCGCGGTGGAACTGCTGCCGGTCCACGCCTACCTGGACGATCAGCACCTGCTCGACAAGGACCTGCGCAACTACTGGGGCTACAACACGCTCGGGTTCTTCGCGATCAAGTCGCGCTACCTGGCCAGCGGCCACCGCGACGAGTTCCGCGACATGGTCAAGGCCTTGCATCGCCAGGGCCTGGAGGTGATCCTCGACGTGGTCTACAACCACACCGCCGAAGGCAGCGAGCTGGGCCCCACCCTCTCCTTCCGCGGCATCGACAACGCCAGCTACTACCGGTTGGCCGAAGACAAGCGCTACTACATCAACGATACCGGCACCGGCAACACGCTCAACCTGAGCAACTCGCGGGTGATCCAGTTCGTCAACGACTCGCTACGCTACTGGGCCGGCGAGATGCACGTGGACGGCTTCCGCTTCGATCTGGCCACCATCCTCGGTCGCGAGCCCACCGGCTTCGACCAGCGCGGCGGTTTCCTCGACGCCTGCAACCAGGATCCGCTGCTGTCGCAGGTCAAGCTCATCGCCGAACCCTGGGACTGCGGCCCAGGCGGCTATCAGGTCGGCCACTTCCCGCCGGGCTGGTCGGAATGGAACGACAAGTTCCGTGACAACGCCCGCGCGTTCTGGAAGGGCGACGAGGGCAAGCTCGCCGAATTCGCCACGCGCTTCACCGGCTCGGCCGACCTGTTCGATCGCCGCGGGCGCCGGCCGTGGGCCTCGGTGAACTTCATCACCGCGCACGACGGCTTCACCCTGCACGACCTGGTCAGCTACAACGAAAAGCACAACGCAGCCAACGGCGAGGACAACCGCGACGGCTCCGACCACGACAGTTCCTGCAACTACGGCGCCGAAGGCGAGACCGATGACGCCGGCATCCTGCAGCTGCGCGAGCGGCAGATGAAGAATCTGCTGGCCACGCTGCTGCTCTCGCAGGGCACGCCGATGCTGCTGGCCGGCGACGAGCGCGCGCAGACCCAGGGCGGCAACAACAACACCTACTGCCAGGACAACGAGATCACCTGGATCGACTGGGAGCGCGACCCGACTGAGGGCCGCCTGACCGAGTTCGTCAAGGCGGTCACTGCCCTGCGCCGACGCTATCGCATCCTGACCCGCGGCCGCTTCCTCAACGGCCAGTACAACGAAGATGCCGGCGTGCGCGACCTGACCTGGCTCAACCCCGGCGGCACGGAGATGGACGAGGCGCACTGGACCGACGCCGGCGCGCGTTCGGTCGGCCTGCTGCTGGAAGGCAAGGCGCAAACGTCCGGCGTCAAGGAACTGGCCAACGACGACACCTTGCTGATCGTCATCAACGCCTACCACGAGGGCGTCAGCTTCGTGCTGCCGTCTTCGGAAGAGCAACTGCACTGGAAGTTGGTGCTGTCCACCGACGACGCGTTGCAGGTCGACAGCATGCCGGCCGGCGCCAGCGAGTTCCTGGCACCGCCGCGCAGCATCAGCGTGTTCGAGTGTCAGACGACGGGCGCATAGTCGCCACTCGCCCTTCGTATTGCACGCGGACTGAAGCGTCCGCGCCTGCATTGTGTCGCCAGCGCTTATCGCTGGCGACGCGCGGAATGTTTGCATCCGCAGGTTCTCCAAGACGCGCCGCATTGCATTGGTCTACATGGCCTTTGGCACAGTGCGCGATGGCGAAGGCTCGCTAGGCTGAGTGCCCGCTTCCCTCCAGGCCAGGCATGCAGCACTCCGCGCAAGGCGACATCCACGCCACGTCCAGCACCTCCTTCATGCGCCACCCGCTGCTGCGTATTGCGCTGAGCGCCGCGGTCCTCGCGCTGGCGTCCTATGCGTGGCTCCCGTTTCCGTGGCGCATGCCAGTGGTCGGCCTGCTCGGTCTTTGCCTGGTCTGGATCGAGACACGTTCCTCCAAGGCCTGCGGCGTCGCACGCCCTCGCCTGGTGTCCGTGATCGGCTGGACAGCGTTACTGGTGTTGTTGACTGTCGGCTTCATCACACCGGTGCTGCAGCCGCTGATCGACACCATCACCGGACACAAGACCGACTACAGCGCCTACGGCGCACTGAAGGGCAACGTCGACGCCACCCTTCATCTGATCGGCGCAGCATGGCTGAGCGCGGCGCTTGGCGAAGAACTGGTGTTCCGCGCCTTCCTCATGCATCAACTCGATGCTCTGCTGGGTCGCCTGCGCGGCGGCCGCTGGATCGCCGCGCTGGCCGGTGGCGTGGTGTTCGGCCTGATGCACGCCGCACAGGGCACCTCCGGCATCCTGCTGACCGGTGTGGTCGGCATGCTGTTCGGGTATGCCTATCTGCGTTCCAGGCGCAATCTGTGGGCCATGATCCTCGCGCACGGCCTGATCGACACCTGGGGCGTGACCACCCTGTATCTGGGCTGGTACTGAGCGCGCAGCGCGGTCGAGCGCCGCCACTCGGCGACCCATGCCGACCACGCCGTCGCCGCCAGCAGACAGATGAAAGGACATGTCGCCGTGCTCGTGTCCCCGCGACAGAAGCACCGAGCACGATAGCCCGAACAGGGCACCGTAACGCGCGCGATCGCCGCTGCAGGCTTCGGCATACAACCCGTCCGCTACCTAAATGGTGGAGCGCACGCCCGCTCAATTTCACCTGCGCGCCACCGGCCTGCGCGCAGTTTGGCGATGCCCACTTGAGGGCATCCCTACTGCGGAGTCAACGATGGACAAGAATCGCACCGAAGGCGCCAAGAACCAGATCAAGGGCACCATCAAGGAAGTCGCCGGCAAGGTCACCGGCAACAAGATGAAGGAAGTCGAAGGCAAGATGCAGAAGAACGCCGGCAAGGTACAGAGTGAAGTGGGTAAAGCGCGCGATCACTCGCGCGGCTGAGTTTCAGGCCTTTATGCTCCTCTGCCTGTGTGGCCGGGGAGCTTCTGGAAGCGGCCTATCCTTGCCCGCCGAGCTGATTGCATCGACTCACTCGGCACCGCATCAGCATCCAGAAATTCTCAAGATGTCCTGAAAAATTCCAAATCCACTTCTTCGCTCAAACTAAATGGCCTCCATTCGCGAGTGAGAATCCTTGGAATCACTGCACGATCGACATCGGCACAAAGCGCCAATAAATGATGCTGTGCAGGTCTACATTGCCAGAATCGCCATCGATGCGGATCATGATCCAAACCTGGATCAGCCACCAAGCGTACAGATCGCTCCGTCGCCACATCAAAGCCGAAACGCTCGAGCGGAATCGCCATTCCTAAACTTCTGGCCTTTGCGTAAGCTTCTTTTAACGTCCAATACTCGAAAAATCGCTCCTGTCGCAGATGCACCGGAAGACGCATAAGCTCCGTCATTTCCTCCGGAGTGAAACTACTTCTTGCCGCTTCTAATGAAATACGACGCAATGCCACATGCTCGACATCCACACCTACGGCACGCTTCAAGGTAATGGCAATTACGATCAAACCGCGCGTATGCGAGATGTTGAACGACAGCGCACACGCATCGACGCCATGGCCATCAGAGATACCAGGACGCCCAAAGCGCCCTTTCTGGAATCTCCATTCTTCTGGGGCCACCTCCGCATATTCGGATAACACTGTACGCACCATACCTCGCGTGACAAGGTAGCGCTTACGGTCATCTTCAAGCAAAAATCGCACCTGCCTCTTGCGTTCGTCGGCATCGAGCAATGGCAGGATTTCCGCAAGCGAACCTTCGTCGATGCCATCGTAGAACGCGAGCCAAATATCGATATCATGCTCACCGAGCTTTACTGAAGGCACGCACATGCAGTCTCTTTTCTCAGTATCCTGTTGTGAAACAGCATCACGAACATCGATCATCGCGCTCACTTCACGACAACACCTTACAAAATCAAGCCCTATTCGGAACGGCTTTTTGCGCCGCAGACCCGAATTTACGAGCCAGCCAGAGCTCGACATCATGAACGAAGCTAAATAAAAGCGGGACCAGAATCAAACTTAGAATCGTGGAGGAAATCAGACCTCCAATTACTGCGATCGCCATGGGCGCTCGAAATGCGGAATCCAAAGATACGCCGAATGCCAACGGCAGCATGCCCGCAGTCATCGCTACCGAGGTCATTACGATTGGGCGAGCGCGTGCGCGACAAGCGAGCATGATGGCGTCGAATCTGGACATGCCTTCACGTAGGTTTTCCAACATCGCATCCACAAGGAGGATCGAATTTTTATCAGCGATGCCCATCAGCATCAGCATTCCCAGCAGAGCGGGTAGACTCAACTCCATGCCCGTCGCGAAAAGCAGCAGGAATGCTCCGCCAATCGACAGTGGCAAGGCCATCATTCGAGCCAATGGCTGCAACCAGTCGCGATACAGTAGAACCTGAATCGCATAGACCAAGAACAGACCAGTGCCCAGGGCTTTCAGAAAGCTCACCATCAATTCGTTTACAAACTCAGCATCGCCAGTATTGAGCACACGCACGCCGGGGGGCAAATGCTTGATCGATGGCAAGGCATTGATAGCCGTCATGGCGGTGCCTAGAGCAATGCCGTTAAGATTGGCCTGCAGATCGATGCGGCGCTCCCTGTCATAACGTTCGATGGTCGCCGGCCCCTTGGCAAATCGCAAAGTGGCTACAGACGCCAACGGTACACTTCCACCTGAGGCTGTAGGTAGCTTGAGATTCTCCAATACGCCAAGATCCGTCCCGTATTCGCGTGGCAGGCGAACCCGCACCGGAATCTCGCGGCTCATGTAATTGAACTTGGACAATCGAGGAATATCGTCTCCGATCGTCGACGTACTGATAGCCTCACCGACTTGCTGTGCGGTAACACCAAACTCGGCCGCCTTGAGCGGATCCATCTGCACTACGATTTCCGGCTGTTCCTGACCGACACTGGTGTCGACGCCAATCAAGCCGGGAATCTTCTGCATGTCGCGCTTGACTGTATCCGCTGCGCGAGTGAGCGCACGATCATCATCGCTCACGAGGGCGATGGAGACGTCTTTTCGACCTGACAGGCTATCGAAGTTGACCCGCATGTCGGGCAACTTGGCGATCTCCGGGTAGACGCGCGCAGTAAATTCGCGCTCACTGATATCACGCTTTTCCGGAGGAAACAGCTTGACGTAGATCCGCGACTTGTTCACCGCGCCATCGGCGCCACCGGAAAGCGTGAGCACATACTCGACCTCCGCGTGCTTGCTCACCACAGCGGCCACTTGCTGCGCCGCCTGATCTGTCTGCTCTATGGTGCTGCCGCGGGGAACTTCCAGTGTGATACTGGAGACGGAATAGTCATCGTACGGCATGAAGCCCAGCGGCAACAAAGGCAAGAGTCCGAACGACATCACGACACCGATCAGCGCCATCACCAACGTCTTGATGCGGTGCTTGAGCGTCCATCGGACGATCGCAAGATATCGGATCATCAAGGGACCATCCTGCGGATGATCCGTCTTTGGAACGTTCATCAGTCGCGACGCCAGCATCGGCGTCAACAAGCGCGCTACCACCAGCGAAAAGAACGCGGCGACCGCGACCGTCAGGCCAAACTGGCGGAAGTACAGACCCGGCAAGCCATCCATGAAGCTGACAGGAATGAACACTACGCAGATCACCAAGGTCGTCGCGATCACCGACAATCCGATCTCTTCGGAGGCTTCGATCGCTGCGAGCATGACCGACTTTCCGGACCGCATATGCCGATCGATATTCTCGACCTCGACGATCGCATCATCTACAAGCACACCGGTGACCAGTGTGATCGCCAGCAAGCTGACCATGTTCAGGCTAAAGTCCAGCCACTGCATGACCAAAAATGTGGGAATGATCGACAACGGGATCGTAAGCGCCGCAATCAGTGTCGCGCGCCGATTGCGCAGGAACCAGAACACCACAAGCACGGTCAGGATGGCGCCTTCAAGGAAGTTGAACATCGTTGCGCGATATCCAATCTCAACGAAATCGATATCCGAAAACGCTACCCGGAACTTCACTGCATGCGTTTTCGACAACGCATCCAGACGCTCGCGCACCGCCTTGGCGACCGAAACCTCGCTGACAGTGGGATCCTTGTAGACCATGAAGGTCACCGCAGGGCGGCCATCAACCTTGGTGATGTTGCGCACTTCCGATGGGCCGTAGGAAACGACACCGATGTCCGACAACTTTAGCTTGCGTCCGCCAGGCACCGGGATGCGGGTTCCCGCCAGGGCGTCAAGACTGTCGGCGCGGCCGATCGTGCGCAACGCATACTCGGTCGCGCCCAGGGTCAAGCGTCCGCCCGGTGAGTTGGCATTGCTGGCCAGAAGTTGCTGGCTGACATCGGCGGCGCTGATTCCGAGTGATGCCAGGGTCGCCGGGTCCAGCACGATGGAGATCTCCTGATCGCTGCCGCCACTACGGTCCACACGCGACACGCCCCTGACCGTGAGCAGTTCGCGAGCGACCGTCTGGTCGACGAACCGGCTCAAATCCTGCATCGGCATTTCCGGCGCTTCGGCGATGTAGATGCCTACCGGCCGACCAGTATCGCTGGCGCGGCGCACAATCGGTTCGCGCACCGTCGCTGGCAGGTTCTGCCGGATCGCGGCCACGGCGTTACGTACATCGTTGGTCGCGCGATCGACTCCGATATCAAGATTGAACTCGATCTGCGTCGTTGACAGACCTTCCGTCACTGTCGACACGATCCGCTTGATCCCCGGGATCGACGCCACGGCATCCTCGACCCTTTGTGTCGTTTCTGTTTCCAGCTCGGTGGGCGTTGCCCCTGGCTGCTGAATCAGCACGTCGACTACTGGCGTGACCACATTCGGCATTGCGGTGATCGGCAACTGGATGAAGGCGACGATGCCGGCCAACGTGAGCATGACAAACAATAGGATCGGCGGGACCGGATTGCGGATCGCCCAGGTGGAGAAGCCGAAGTTCATCTCGAGAGGTCTCTATCCAATGAGGAGTGCAGCATGTGAAGCGTTGTGGCACCTGGACGATCTATGCACCCACTCACCGACTTGCGTCGGCGACCAGCACTTTGTCCCTCTCGCGTAGGAACGGGCCAGCCTTGGCCACAATGCGTGTACCTGCGAGTGATCCCGAGACCATCACTTGGTCGACCGTCTGCAAAGTCGGCGTGATCGGCAAGCGGCTTACAAAGCCCTTTTCGTCAACACGCCAGACATAGCTACCTAACGAATCCTGCTGCAGCGCCGTACGCGGAACCGTCCAGCCCTCTACCTGCGCCAGATCGATGCGGGCCTGTGCGAAGGTACCGACCGGAACGGCATCTCGCGCATGCAGACGGATCCGCACCTCGCTCGAGCGGGTAGTGCTATCCACGTTCGGAGTAATAAGCCGGATATCGCCCGGAGTGGCCTCGGCGCGACCGGCCAGCTTGATGCTTGCATTCATGCCAGCCCTGAGACGTCCGACAACTGCTTCAGGCACACTGGCGTCCATTTCCATCTCACCGTCCTTCGCAATTTCGAACAAAGGAACGCTATCGCTGGTCAGAGTGCCGATCTCGGCGGCACGACGATAGACGAATCCCGCTGCCGGAGCGACGACGCTTGTGCGACTCACACTCAGTCGTGCATTGTCATAGCGCGCGCGCGCGCCCTCAAAATCCGCCTGCTTTTGTTTGAAAGACTCCACGCTGACAAGCTGCTGCGGCAGCAACAGGCGCATGCGCTCATAGTCACCCTGCGCACGCTCGAAGTCCGAGCGCAGCTCGTTACTGGAGATTCCCATCCCCTTACCGTCGAGTACTGCCAATACCTGCCCAGCCTTAACGTAGTCGCCAACCTCGGCTTCCACGCGCTGCACCTGTAGGCCAGACAGTTGCGGGATCACTGGCACGTTCTCGCGACTGCGTATGCTACCGACCACGGACACCGACTCGGCTAACGCCTGTCGTTGTGGCTCGATCACGCTGACCATCAACGGTGGCGTGATTTGATTGGTGGTGACGGCGGACTTCGCAGGCCGACCACTGAACAAAAGACCCAACGCCAAACCAGTGCCCAGCAAGGTTGCGGCGGAGATCATGGGACGCATATTCATGACGAGACCATTTCGGTGTTTAGACGGGAGAAGCGTGCCGGCGACGGATTCACATTGAGCCGCAACGGAAATTCAGCCTGCATCGGCGAGTTGACCGCCGCCTGCTGGTCCATCACCACTTCGGCAGGTTGTGGCAGCGATGGCGGAACTAAAAGAATCTGGGGGGGGAAATTTTCGAGCCCGTGGTGCATTGCTACTCGCCGACGTAAACAGATGGCGTTCAAGCCAACCTCAACACCGACAAGGAGAATATCAATCGAGATGCGCACCATTTGCACCCAACTGATGGCACACATGGATGAGGGTGGGAAACTGCTTTGCGATGCGGCAATTGGCGGAACCGACGCCGATATTGGACCGCGAAGCCTCGAGCCCACCATGACCCACGCACAATCCGGCCGATCAGGAACATGCCGAGGAGATGGTGCGCGCCCCGCACGGCGACGCCTATGCGCATCCGCCCCACGGATGCGGCGATCACCATCGAAATCTCCAGCGCGCCAGCAAGAGGATCGCCACCATCCAGGCCGACATTGTGATCAGGGACGGGTACAGCTGCGAGACATCGTGCAAACCGACCCCGCCGAACATGAGCTCGCGAAGGATCGAGGTGAATGGCGCCAGCGGAGAATGTTCGGCGATCGGCTGCAACCAAGACGGGAACAGCTTGATCGAGAAGAACGCGCCGCCGAGCAGCAGCATCGGCACCTGGATGAAACTCACGATGCCGCTGAACGCCATCACCGAACGGCTGAACAGGAAGACGATCAGGCCGATGCCGAGATAGGTCACCGCGCCCATGGTCACCGCCAGCAACAGCAACGGATAGTTGATGTCGGCCGACACGCCGAGGCCGAACACCGAGACGGCGAGCATGCCAGCGACCACGCTGTAGGCGACCAGGACGCGAGAGAGAAACAGCCCGGCGAAGAACGGCGTTGGCGACACGTCGATGGCTTTGAGATTCTTGAACAACCCCGCGCTCTCCTCGCCGATCAGCACCGAGCCGAAGCCGCTCAAGCCGATCACTAGCATCGTCATCCCGATCAGGCCCGGCAGTAGGATGGCCAGATAAGAGGAACGCCGGCTCACTTGCACGTTCTGCAGGCGGACGTTGGCCGCCGACGGGGCGGAAGCACTGGCTTTCAGGATCGACGCCAGCGCGATCGCCGAGATGCGGTTCTCTTCCAGCGAATTGCTCTCGATCGTCAAGTCCGCCGGCCCGCCCTCGAACGGCCCGGAGGCGCTCAGCAAGTGCTGGATCTCGTTGTTCTTGAGCGCCGTCTCGGCCTGCGCACGTTCGCCCACGAAGGGCACGACGTGGACCAGGTCTTGCTTGCCGAGCGCATCGACCAGGGGCTTGCCGGCCGGCGCGATCTCCGTTTCCAGGTAGGAAACCTTGATCCTGTGATTGCCGGACAACTCCAAGGGATAGCCGATACCCAGCAGCAGCACCACCGGGAAGATGTAGCAGAACACCAGCGCCACCTTGTCGTAGCGCAGCTGGCGCATGCGCAGCTTGAAGAACACCCAAACCGTTCTCATGACTTCAATTCCTTCCCTGTCTTGTTCAAGAACACGTCTTCCAGATTCAAGCGATCCACCTGGATGCCGGCCACCGCGACGCCGCGCGCTTCGGTGATGTAGAGGATCTGGCGGATCGCGGCGGTCACGTCGTCGGTCGGGATGCGCAGCGAATCGGTGAATGCGTCCCAGGTCGCGGCGAAGTTCGGCGCCATGGCCAGAGCGATCTCTTCGCCGGGCGCACCGATGCCGAGCTTGACCGCGACCTGCTGAGTCGCGTTCAACTGCGCCACCAAGGACCTGGGATCGCCGTGGTCGACGATGATTCCTTTATTCATGATCATGATCTCGTCGCACAGGCGTTCGGCCTCTTCCATGTAATGCGTGGTCAGCACGATGGTGCGGGTGCGTTCGTGCTTGAGTTCTTCGATGAACTCCCACAGGTGGCGGCGGCTATGCGGATCGAGGGCAGCGCTGGGCTCGTCGAGAAACAGGATATCCGGATCGCCAAGCAGCGCGATCGCGATCGACAGGCGCTGCTTCTGCCCGCCGGACAGATCGTCGACCTTGAACTTCATCTTGTCGGCCAGATCCAGACGATCGAGCAAGCGCGCCGTCGTGTCGAGCCTGCGCTTGCCGCTCGCCGCGGCACGGTACTGCGAATAAAACGCCAGCAACTCCTCGACAGTCAGGAACTGGAAGTAGTTGCTGCTCTGCAACTGCACGCCGAGCCGCGGCTGGATCTTGCGGATCTGCGTGGCCACGTCCATGCCGAGCATGGTGATCCGGCCGGAGGTGATCGGAACGATGCCTTCGATCATGCCCAGGAGCGAGGTCTTGCCGGCACCATTGGGGCCAAGGATCCCGAAGCAAGCCCCCTTGGGCACGCTGAAGTTCAGGCCCTTGACCACCTCGACATCGCCATAGCGCTTGTACAGGTCCTGCACGACGATGGCCGGTTCCGCGGCTGCGACCGACGGCGCCACCACCGCCAGGATCGGTGCCGCCGCCGGAGCAGGCGCGGGTGCCGGAACGGAGCCGGCGATGGCGCCTCCATCGCGAATGGCTGCTCCTGCCGACGCGATCAGCGCGTTTACTTCTTCGACCATGGCACTGCTTCCTCTGAAAACGAATATCGCGTCGAGTCTTGAGGTGCCGGCATAGGTATCGAACACGACACCTTGCACGGATTCGATTTTGGCGCGCAGCGCCTGGAAGTCGACATGCGAGTGGTCGAGCCCTTCGCCGGCGGCTCGTTGGAAGTTGAAGGCGACTTCGCCCTGGGCCGAGGCCAGCGTCGCCACAGCGCGTGCGTCGCCGGAGCGAGACCAGTCGAGGAAACGAACGCCTTGGCGATGCAGCAGGTCGGCGCGCGTGATCGCATCCTCGAGCGCACTTTCCGGACCGACCACGACCGGGATCTTGTCGAGGAACAGACCGAACTGGCCGACGAAGCTCCTGTTCGCCAACTGTCTGCCGTGATGGGTCATCGCCATCGCGAAGCGATCCAGCCCGGTGACCGCCGTGACTAGGGTCCGGAAAAGATCGAAGGCGCGCTTGGCTGAGCCATCGGAGGATGCCGCCGGCATTTGGATCAGCACCATGCGTGCCGGCTGGTCCGCATTCGCCGCGAGTGCGTCGGCCGTGGCGCGCGTGACCTGTGCCATGCCTGCGTTATCCAGTTCGATCGCCAGACGGTCGAGCAAGGATGGATCGTGCTCTTGCGCGCATACCGCGACGAAATCGCGATAGCGGCCTTGGGTCGGCTCTCCGCCCTCAACCAGAATGCGGCGCATCCCGTCGGCGATGGCTTCGAATGAACGGCCGTCGCTGATCAGGTGATCGTTCACCATCAGCAACAAGTGGTCGGTGTCGCTGCGCGATACCAACACGGCGACATGGCATAGGCGGGATGTGGCCTGCGCTCGGTGCAGCGCGGCGACGATCGCCGACCAGGCCGCGTCGGCGTCACTGGATGGCAGCTGGCGCAGGTCGACCCACGGCACGTCGTCGGCGCGGAATGCCGCCGGGTCCAGCACGTCCCAGCACAATGCCCCCATGTCGGCTGCCGCACGCAGCATGTCCTGGCTGCGCACCAGCACGGCGAACGCATTGCGCAACTCGTCTGCCGACCACCAGCCGTTGACTGGCACGACGTGCTGGGACACGCGATCGTGCCATTCGATGCCCGACTTCTGCACTTCGCTGAAGGAATACTGCTCGACGACGCCCGCCGCGCGGACGGCGCGCTCGCTTTTCGCGAGCGAGGCTTCCAGGCCGACGAGAAGCGCCCGTTGATCGAATTGAGCGGCGCTTGCCGATAGCGGTTCCTCGCCGATCACGATGCGGCTCGGATTCCCCGCGCCCGGCCAGGCGCTGAACTTCTTCAATGCGGCAATGTCGGACGGCGTGGCCGGCGACAGGCGCAGGATCCGACGTTCGCCGATGGCTTCGGCGCGGTAGCGCCAGCCGCGGCGATCCAGCCATGCTTCCATCGTCGGGGCGGCGTCGGCCTTATCGCTATCGACCTCGATCGCGGCCGCGATGGCCTGCACCGTGCCGAGCCGGTAGATGTCGGCCAGCTTCAGTTCGATGCCAAGCGCCGCGAGCTTGTCGATGACCATCAGCACCATCAGCGAGTGCCCGCCGAGCTCGAAGAAATCGTCGTAACGACCGACATCCTCGACGTGCAACAACTCGGCCCAGACCGTCGCCAGCGCGGTTTCCACGCGTCCTTGCGGGGCCTCGTACTGCCGCCGCGCATAAGCGGCATCATCCGGTGCCGGCAAGGCCTTGCGATCGAGCTTGCCGTTGGGGGTGAGCGGCAGCGACGGCAGCACCACGAACGCCGCCGGGACCATGTAATCGGGCAACTGCGCCAGCAGCTGCGTGCGCAAATCGGCAATCGACGAGGTCGTCCCGGACTTCTGCGTCACGTAGGCGACCAGCCGCTTCTCGCCCGATGCGTCTTCGCGCGCCACGACCGCCGCCGCATGCACACCGGTGCATGCCGTCAGCCTGGCCTCGATCTCGCCCAGTTCGATGCGGAAGCCGCGGATCTTCACCTGGAAGTCGTTGCGGCCCAGGTATTCAAGTTCTCCGCCGGCGGTCCAGCGTGCGAGATCGCCGGTCTTGTACATGCGCGCATCGGCGTGCGCCGCGAACGGATCGCGCAGGAAACGCTCGGCGGTCAGTTCCGCACGATCCAGATAGCCACGCGCGACCTGAACGCCGCCGAGGAACATCTCTCCTGGCACGCCGACCGGCGACGGCTCGCCGTAGGCGTCGAGCACATACACCGGCGTGTTGAGGATCGGCTTGCCAATGACCGGACCGCCCAGCGACTCGCGGATGCTGCCGATGGTCGCGTCGACCGTACATTCGGTCGGGCCGTACATATTGTGGAAGTGAATCGTCGCAGACGCCTTCAGGCGCTCCCACATGCGCCGGCCCACCGGCTCGCCGCCCAGATAGATGCTGGTCGGACGATGCCCGCCGGCTTCGACCAGGCCGGCCGACAGCAACATCTCCAACTGCGACGGCGTGCTGTCCATTGCCGCGATCTGGTAGCGTTCGAAGAAGTCCAGCATGGCCGGGCCGTTGGCGCGGATCGCCTGCGGCACCAGCACCACGCAGTGGCCCGACAGCAACTGCAGAATGCCCTTGAGCGACATATCGAAGGAAAACGCCGCGTTCAAGGCAACTCGCGAATTGGGCGCCAGCTCGCGATGGGTGGTTTGGCGCATCGCCCGCCAGAAATTGACCGGCGAGCGATGTTCGACCATCACCCCCTTGGGCTGACCGGTCGAACCGGAGGTGTAGATCACGTAGGCCAAGTGGCGCGAGGTCAGACCCGCGATGGTCGGATCGTGCGCGTCCACGGCATCCAGGCTGCCGTCATTCAGCACCAGCACCGGCGCTTGTGCAGCCTGCAGCGATGGCAGGCGCGCGTACACCTGCGTTTGCGTCAACAACGCCTTGGGCCGGCTGTCCTCGAGCATGTAGGCCAGCCGATCCGCCGGATAACTCGGATCCAACGGCACGTAGGCCGCGCCGGCTTTGAGAATGCCCAGCAGACCCGCGATCATCGATACGCTGCGCTCGACACAGATCGCCACCCGGTCATCAGGCTGCAGCCCCAGGCCGATCAGGCGATGCGCCACTTGGTTGGCGCGACGGTTCAGCTCGGCGTAGCTGAGCGTGACATCTTCGCAGATCAGCGCCTGCGCATCCGGCGTGCGCCGTGCCTGCGCTTCGAACAACGCGTGTACGGTCGACTCCGGGTGGATCTCGTTGGCCGCATTCCATTCATGCAGCAGGCGCATGCGCTCGGCTTCGTCGAGCAACGGCAGGCGCGCCACGGCCACCGGCTCATCCTGCGCCATGCCGGCCAGCAGACGCCGCCAGTAGCCCGCAAAGCGGGTCACGGTCGCTTCATCGAATAGCGCAGTCATATAGGTCAGCGCACCGACGATGCCGCCGTCGCGTTCGGCCAGATCCAGGGCCAGGTCGAACCGGGCCTTGCTGGTCTGCTGGGGCAGACCTGCGGTCGCAATGCCAGGGATCGACAGGCCCGCTTGGTCCTGGTTCTGCCACGCCAGCATGACCTGGAAGATCGGTGTGTGCGCCGTGCTGCGTACCGGCCTGGTCACTTCGACCACGTGGTCGAACGGCAGGTCCTGGTGCGCCTGCGCATCGAGCACCTGCCGGCGCGTACGCGCCAGCAACTCGGCCACCGTCGGCGCGTCACCCAAGTCGATCCGCAGCGCCAGCGTGTTGACGAAGAAGCCGATCAACGGTTCGATCTCGGCCCGGTTGCGGCCGGCCATCGGGCTGCCGACCACCACCTCCTCCTGCCCGGACAGGCGGCTCAGCAGCGCCGCCCAGCCCGCCAGCAGGGTCATGTAGAGGGTCACCCCGTGGCGCTGGCTCAGCGCTTTCAGCTGCGCGGTGAGCGTCGCATCCAGATCGATTGCGAGTGCCGCGCCTGCGAAATCCTGATGCGCCGGACGTGGGCGATCGGTCGGCAATTCGATCAAGATCGGTGCGCCGGCGAGGGTTTCGCGCCAGTACGCGGCCTGTCGCTCCAATTGGCCATCGGCCAGCCACTGCCGTTGCCATTGCGCATAGTCGATGTACTGGATCGGCAAAGGCGGCAAGGGATCGGCCGCGTGGTCCAGCTCGGCGGTATACAGCTGACTGAGTTCACTGAGCATCACTCCGATCGACCAACCGTCGGAGACGATGTGATGCATCACGACATACAGCGCGTAGTCCTCGTCCTCCAGTTGCAGCAGCAACACTCGCAGGGGCAGATCGGCGCTCAGGTCGAAGGGCTCCGCATACAGCGCTTCGCCTCGTATGGCGCGCAAGGCGTCGCGATCGTGTTCGCCGCGCAGGTCCTCGAAGCGCAGCCGCAGCGTCGCGTCCGCATCGACCGTCTGCATGGGCTGGCCGTCGATCAGCACGAAGCGCGTGCGCAATGATTCATGGCGCGCGACGACGCGCTGCAGGGAACGCTCCAGTGCCGACACGTCCAGGCGGCCGGTCAGACGCAAGGCTCCGGCCGAGTGGTAGGCGGCGCTTGCGCCATCGATCTGGGTCAGGAACCACAGGCGCTGCTGCGCGAGCGACAGCGGCATGTGCAGGCGGCGCTCGGCCACGCCGATCGCGCTCAGTTGCGCGGCGTCCCCGCTCGCCAGGCGCTGCGCCAGCTGCGACAGCACCGGTGCTTCGAACACCCAACGCAGCGGCAACTCCACGCCCAGGCTCTGGCGCACGCGCGAACTCAGCTGCACCGCCAGCAACGAGTGCCCACCCAGTTCGAAGAAGCCGTCGTGGCGGCCGACCTGCTCGACCTTCAGCAACTGGCTCCACAGCTGCGCCAGGCGCTGCTCGATCTCGCCCTGCGGCGCCTCGTACGCGCGCCGCGCATAGGCGCTATCGTCCGGCGCCGGCAGCGCCTTGCGGTCGAGCTTGCCGTGCGCGGTCAGCGGCCAGGCCCGCAGCTGCACGAACGCCGCCGGCACCATGTACTCGGGCAACTGGCTGGCCAGCCGTTCGCGCAACGCACCGGCGTCCAGCGCCTCCTCCGGGACCTCGCCCCTCAGGCAATACGCCACCAGCCGCGGCTCGCCGCCCTCCCCGCGCGCGACCACCACCGCCTCACGTACGCCAGGGCATTCGAGCAGCTTGGCTTCGATCTCGCCCAGTTCGATGCGGAAACCGCGGATCTTCACCTGGAAATCGTTGCGACCGGCAAACTCCAGGCTGCCGTCCGACGCCCAACGGCCGAGGTCGCCGGTGCGGTACATGCGTGCGCCCGGCTCGCTGCAGAATGGATCGGCGACATAGCGCTCCCCGGTCAGCGCGTCGCGGTTCAGATAGCCCGGCGTGACACCGTCGCCGCCGATCCACAACTCCCCGGTCACCCCGACCGGAACCGGCTGGCGGTGCGCGTCCAGCACGTACACCCGGGTATTGGCGATCGGACGACCGATGCTGATGCGCGCTTCCTCCGCGCGCAGCGCCGTCGTTGTCGACAGGATCGTCGTCTCGGTCGGGCCGTAGCCGTTGACGTACGCGCCGCGACCGGCCCAACGCCGCACCAGCTCCGGCGTCGGTGCCGAACCGGCGGTCAGCAGCTTCATGCCGGCCGGTGCCAGCG